>JASLJD010000013.1 GCA_030152625.1 Erysipelothrix sp. | reverse complement strand
TCAGTATATTCATCATCTTATTAAACGCAGTTTATGCCTTCTTTCAAACAGGGATTAAATATTATTATGGCCATTTCTTTTCTGTTCGCTTCTTGTTTCAGGGAACACCTGATGTCGGAAGTTATACATTCGATTTTCTTTTCTATATCAAAGCCATAACGTATTTATTCTTGATACTGGGTTTATTTTCAACGTACTGCTATCTAAAGTTCAGAAGTAAAGCTCAAAAACCGTTTACTTTCCAGTCTTTCTTAACAAAAACAGTTCTTCTAATCGCTATCTACGGATTGTATCTTCTCAGTCTTATGATTGGAGATCCTGAAAACATTTTTGAAAAAAGTATCGATTTGTACCGAAAACCATACTATACCGAAAATGCAATCAATCAAGTGGGAATGACAGCCTTTATCCCCAGTGACCTCCGCTATTCTTTTTTTGATACAACAAGCATCGAATTAGAAGAAATTGAAGAAACAAGCAAGGAAGAAGAAAAAGAATCACAAATCAACGAAAAACTTGCGGGAAGGATTTTCGATGACAGTGAATGGATTGAAAAAAAAGAAGCGGAAGAAAATCAAAATATTCAAGCCATTGATCGTTATTTTTTAAACAAAGATTATAGCGAGAAAAATGATAAAACAGGTATTTATAAAGATATGAACTTTATTTATATTCTTGTTGAAGCTTTTGATATGATTGCGATTGATGAAAAACTTACACCTACTTTGTATCAGTTGAAAGAAGAAGGAAGCTATTTCAATCATTTCTATTCACCACAATTTAACTGTGCAACGGCAGAATCAGAACTGATGTCCCTTTCCTCTCTCTATCCAGTGATTGACACCTGTACCATGAGTGCTCACTACGATAAAACATCACCACAAACAATTTTTAAACTTTTTAAAGAAGCGGGATACCACACATCTTCCTATCATAATTGGAACGATCAATTTTACCCTCGAAGTGAAATCCATCCTGTCTTGGGTTCTGATGAATACATTGATGTCGATGAGCTCATCCCCTATCTTATCAGCGGTTGGCAAAGTGATTTGACCATGATGGAAGGTGTTGTCAAAAATTTAAATCAAAAAGATTCACCGTTTATGGCTTATGTCATTACTTCATCAACCCACCTTCCTTATGATGAAGATTCCGCTTTGGGTAATCGCTATCTTGATCAAGTTAATGCTGTATATCCCAATGCACCCAGAGAAATCAAAACTTATTTATCCAAGGCTATCGAGCTGGATAAAGCCATGCGATACTTACTTGATCAACTTAAGAGTATCGATAACACTGTCCTCATGCTCTTTTCTGATCATCGCCCGTTAAAAATGCCAGGAGAATATCTTGAGGAGCATTCCCCCATTCCTCGTTTAAAACAACATGAACTCGATCGGACACCCATGATTATTTATACCCCAAAACAAGAAGCTGAAATTGTAGAAACTGTTTCCAGCACGATTGATATGGCCCCTACAATTGCTAATTTGTTTGATTTAGAATATGACACTCGACTTTTTATGGGAAGTGATATTTTCAGTGATGAAGAAAAAATTGTAATTTTCCAAAACGCTTCTTGGTATAATGAGAAAGGTTATTTCAGTTCAAGTAGCGCTGAATTTACAGCTTTCAATGAGGATGACACACTCACGAACACTGAAATTCAAAGGATTAATGAAAAAGTTAAAACAAAACTAAAAATTTCTTCTCTTATTTATACAGAAGATTATTTCCAAGAAAGAAAAAACATCGAAAGCAATCTTTTTAAAAAGAATACTCCCGATGAAAAAACGAGTTCTTAAAGAGAAAAACCCTGCTATCCAAGGATAACAGGGTTTTATTATTTTTAATGGCACGCCCGACAGGAATCGAACCTGCAACCTTTTGAACCGGAATCAAACGCGCTATCCGTTGCGCCACGGGCGTATTAACCTTTTATATTATAACATATAAAAGGATTTATCTTTCAATTAAAAGCGTAATACCTTGTCCGCCACCGATACAAAGCGAAGCCATTGCCTTCTTCGCATCGCGGCGATTCATTTCATGAATAAGTGTTACAAGAATACGAGCTCCGCTAGCTCCAATTGGGTGACCTAAAGCAATTGCACCGCCATTCACGTTCACTTTACTTTCATCAATATCTAAATCTTTCATAACACTCAAAGTTTGAGAGGCGAATGATTCGTTAATTTCAATCAGATCAATTTCATCCAATGTCCAATTACTTTTCTTCAGAACTTTTTCAGTTGAAGGAATCGGACCGACCCCCATCATCTTCGGATCAACGCCCGCTGATGCATGGGCAACATAACGTGCTAGCACAGTTAAACCAAGACTTTTTGCTTTTTCTGCACTCATTAAGACTAATGCCGCAGCACCGTCATTAATTCCGGATGAATTACCGGCTGTTACAGAGCCATTTTCTTCAAACACCGGTTTTAATCGTTCTAGATCTTTCATTTCTAATCCAAAACGTGGGTGTTCATCTTCTCGAACCCATTCTTTCCCATTATGGACCGGAACAATTTCTTTTTCAAAGCATCCTGAACGAATTGCTTTTTCTGCTTTCCTTTGACTTTCTAATGCAAAACGATCCAAATCTTTACGTGTCCAACGATACTTATCAACGAGTATTTCCGCAGTTTTTCCCATGTGAACATCATAAAAAGCATCGTATAAACCATCGTTCAACATACTATCAATAATTTTTCCATCCCCCATGCGTTCGCCCCAACGACCATTCGGAATTAAATAAGGGGCTCGGCTCATATTTTCAGTTCCCCCTGCAACCACAACATCTGCTTCACCGAGCATGATCGATTGCGCTGCTAAGTGGACTGCCTTTAAACCGGAACCACAGACTTTATTAATCGTATAAGCGGGTATTTCTGCTGGTATTTTTGCATGGACGGATACTTGACGAGCAGGATTTTGTCCAAGGCCAGCTTGGAGTATATTACCAAATATCAGCTCGTCTACTTCACTACCATCAAGGTTAATTCGTTTTAGTGCTTCCTCAACCGCAATCGCTCCCAAATCAACAGCAGACACATCTTTAAACTGTCCGCCAAATGAACCAATCGGAGTTCTCACAGCCGAAACAATGACGACTTCCTTCATAGTATCCTCCTTATATAGACCTTGTAATTATAACACAAATAAAAAAAACATCTGATCTGCAGATGTTTTATGGCATAAATGGTGGACGATAACGGGCTCGAACCGCTGACCTCATGCACGTCAAGCATGCGCTCTCCCAACTGAGCTAATCGTCCGTTGCTAATATATATTACCACATCGCCAAAAACATTTCAAATCTTTTTTATATCAATTTTTCCAGTTTCGGAATCATTGTAAATTATACCAAAAAAAAGACAAAATAAAAGGCTTTATTGATTTTTCACTTAAGTTCCCATAGTTTAAGATCATTCTTTCTAAAAGAGCACTTGATTATTTTAAATCCCTTCTATATGATAGTCTAGGACTTATCTTATAAAGGAGGATTGTGATGAAACTTAAACGTTATTTTGGCGATAAAGCTTTCTTTAAACACACTTTTCGTGTCGCTGTTCCACTCATGGCTCAGCAATTAATCAGTAACTCGGTTAACTTACTTGATAACTTAATGATTGGACAGTTGGGTGAATACGCACTGGCTTCGGTCGCAACAGTCAATCGTTATTTTATGATTGCAATCTTTGGCATGCAAGGTATGATTGCGGCTTCTTCGGTATTCCTTGCACAGTTTTATGGATCTAAAGATGAGGAACATATGAAACAGTCCTTCCGCTTTGGACTTTTATCAACAAGTCTCATCATGATCCTCTTCATTCTTATTGCTTTTCTTTTTCCAGAAAATATTATTCGTTTCTTTGTTGATGATCCAAAAGTCATTTACGAAGGAGCACGTTACATTCAAATCGCAGCCCTTTCTTTCATTCCAACCATGATCACCATGGCCATCGCTGGCTCTATGCGTTCAGTAGGGGATTCTGAAAGACCGCTCTTCGCAGGGATTATTTCCATGATTACCAACGTGTTTTTCAACTATATGTTAATTTATGGTCATTTTGGCGCACCTGCGCTAGGGGTTATTGGTGCAGGAATTGGTACCTTAATTGCAAGGATTGTGGAATTGATTGTTATTTTGTTCTTCTTAGATCAAGGTGACTATGCCTTTAAATCTGATGTGAAAGATCTCCTTGATATTTCACCTACACTTGCAAAAAACATTACGCTCAAAGCCATTCCACTTTCTCTCAATGAAGTTCTTTATGCTTCAGGTATGGCACTTCTGATGCGGTTTTACGGAACAAGGGGAAGCGATGTGATTTCTGCTTATTCCATCTCAACAACCGTTTCCGACCTCTTCTTTACAATGAATGCAGGCATGTCGGTCGCAACAACCATCCTTGTCTCACAACCATTGGGCGCAAACGACTTAGACAAAGCCCGTGACAATGGCTATCAGCTTCTAGGATTTGCTGTTGTTTTAAGTTTGATTTTTGGTCTCATGCTCTTTGGTGCCAGTTTTGTGATCCCTTATCTTTATGAAGTTGGAGAATATACCATGTATGTGGCACAAACATTTCTTAGAATTATGTCTTTCTTGTTTTGGATCTACGTTTTAAACACCACTTCTTATTTTATTTTAAGAGCTGGTGGAGATATGAAGTCCACACTTATGATGGATTCCGGTTATATGTGGACTGTGAATCTTGTCTGTGTTTACATTGCAACCTATTACACAGATTTAAGTATTATCGGTCTTTATATCGTAGGTCAAATGACGGATGTCGTAAAACTCTTCTTTGCTTTACGTCTTGTCCATAAAGAAGGATGGGTTGTCAATCTAGCAAGCAAAGAACGTAAACAAGAAATGCAAGAACTTATGGAAGATTTATAAACAAAAGATCGTGCTTAGCCAGCACGATCTTTTTGTATTATTCCTCTTTTTCATCTTGAATAATTTCAGTAATTTTATAAGCGCTGGTTTTAAATTGAAGCTTATCTCCAGCAGTATAGAATGGTAAATTTTCATCTAGAAGTAAGGACGCTTGATAGACAGCATCTTCTTCCTCAAATCGAATATAATAAAGAGTGTTTCCATCAATGTAGACCTGCTGAATGGCTTCGATCGTGCCTTCTTTTTCTTCACTGGCTTCAGGTGCCAAGGCATCTTGATCAACCATCATCGCAAGATAGCTTTTCTCTGCATCTTTCAAACTCACACCCACTGAAGATTTAGTGTAATCTTGATAGTTAACAAATGAGAACGCACGGATAACACCCGATTGATCCTTCAATGAAAGAACATAGGTAGGATAACCACCTACATTTTGTAAAACAGGTGTAGTTGGAATATAGTTTTTCTCTTGAATCGATCCAATCGAAGTTTCCTCCGCTGCAAGAAGAGAAATACCCGGAATATCCAAGACCAGTGCTTTTCCATTACGATTACTGAGATAAATAAGACCTGTGGTTGAACCATCTTCTAAACTCAACGGTCTTAAACCTGTGAAAACATAAATTTCACCATCGATCATCACATAGTTGTAGGTACCAACATCTTGATCGACTTGTTTAATCCCTTCCTGTTGGAAAACAGCGTTTAAATAGCCTTTTGAGAGGGCATAATGGTCTTGAGCATGCGATAGGAGCATATCACTAGGGTAAATCAAATCGACCCAGTCTGGTGCTTTATCGACAGGGTAATACTGATCCTTACCCGTCACAGCATCCACAACAATGATCCCCTCAACATTCTTAGCACCCCATAAGCCAACCTCTTTCCGAATCACACTCACAATCCAATAAGGATGGCCCTCTTCATCGATTTCAAAATGCCAATCATCGATGTAACGGAATTTATGATTTAAGGCGATGTGGCGCTTTAAATTATAGTGCAAAGGCGCTCCTGGATAGTATTTCATCGCTTTATCTAAATGAACCACTTCAGCTTTGGCATTCGTTGCGCCAGATCCTGTCGTAACACGTACATAATAGGGAACACCTTTGCCAAAATTAATCCATTGCTTCAATGGATCACTGTATTTAAAAGGAGCTACACGAACCATTTTTCCTTGGAAATTAATTTGAGAAAATTCACGAGTATTGATTTGAAAACGGGCCGAGACATCGCTCAGTTCTCCCATCTTCTTCTCCGCCGCTAAAAGAGCCGATTCTTTGTCAACCAGAGACATTTCAACATCACGCTCTTGTCCATACAAATCATTGAATTCAACTGCGTCAACACTCTTAATAACTTTTGCATAACGACGAGCATTCAAGACGCGTGAAGACATAAGACCTCCAACGAGAAAAACTACTACAAAAGTCAAGACAAAAGCAGTAAAAATATTGATAAACTTTTTATAACCCTCACGATTGAGCAAGAGCACAGCTGCAAGAAGTAAAAAGAAAAAGCTTAAATAAAGCATCGACTCAACCTTCATAAAATGATAAGTATTACCATTCCAAAGGTCTAAAACGATAAAGATTAAAATAATCGCTAAACTAAGATAACGACGTGAACGTTTCATTGGACCACTTCCTTTTCATCATCATAGCATATCATAAAGCAAAATATAAACAGAAGCCATTAAAAAAAGGAGCTAAGCTCCTTTTTATACTTCACAACCATCATCTGTGCAAACCATGCCATCTTCCATACTATTTAGAAGTTCCACATGGCTCAAAGCACCTTTTAAAACATCGAGTGGTTGTGCACCTGATACTGAAATTTTGTCATCGATGACAAAATGTGGTGCACCC
The DNA here is from genome assembly GCA_030152625.1 of Erysipelothrix sp. Lineage (GTDB taxonomy): Bacteria > Bacillota_I > Bacilli_A > Erysipelotrichales > Erysipelotrichaceae > Erysipelothrix. Next base: position 1,915 of record JASLJD010000013.1, on the reverse strand, counting down.
TTTACATTGATTGAACGCGCCCAATGCTCATCTTGACGTACTTTTAAAGCATATTCTTCATTCTCTAATGCATCTAAAGCATCTTCGCGTGAAAGACCGTAGTCTTCAAGCCAATCCAACAAAGCTTCTTCATCATTTAAATAAAGGCCGTGTGTGAAAAAACCTTCCATTAACGCTTCAGCAATCTCATTACCGATGCCAAGTTCTTTCGCTTTTTGAAAAACACGATGTGCTTTGAAAGTATTGCTATATTTCATTTTATCAAACTGATAGTCTAATCCAACTTCCTCTGCCATTTTACCGGTGTATTCATTACGTGCCTTGGCTTCTTCATATTGCATATTATATTTTGAAGCCATCATTTCATGATAGGACATCGATAAGTCATCAACATAATTCGGATCCAATTCATAACTCATCATTTCAATTTCTACTTCACCTTCTTTGCCAAGCTCTTGAATAGCTTGCTCAAGACGTTTTTTACCGATATAGCAAAATGGGCAAACGAAGTCAGACCAAATTTGTACCTTCACATCTATCACCTCACTATAAGCATTTTAGCGCTTTAATCTTGGGATTGCTAGTTTAATGCCTATCCTCAAGCCAGTAGACAATTTCCGCTAAAATAAAAGGATGCATCTCTTCGTTTAAAATTTCATGATACAGCTCCGGATAAGCTTTAAATGTTTTATCTTCTGAGGCAACACGAGCATAAAGTCTTTCACTCAATTGAACCGGAACAATCTTGTCTTCCTCCCCATGTAAAATGAGAATCGGTAGACTGTAATCTTCCAAATGCTCATCAATATACTTCGGCGAGTCAATCAAAAATGCTTTGAGGAAATCAAAGCCAACACGTTTTAAAACCAATGGATCTTCTAAATAAGCTTCCACCACCTTAGGGTCTGAACAAATATCCTCCTTCACAACATTAGGAAATGTTTTGTCTGGAAAATGCTTATCTGCAGAAGCAAGAATTTTTTGTGTGAGAACACCATCTACATAAGGTAATTGACCGGATGCAGCCCCTGTAAACACCTGTCCTTGTAGATGTTCTGGTGCATATAAGCCATACATCAAAGTAATCATACCACCCATGCTATGCCCTAAACTAAAGATTGGAAGATTGTCACTGAGTTCACGACTTAAATCATAGACACGATCAAAATCTTCAATAAAACGATGCCAACTGTCAATACGGCCTTTCGGTCCTTTACTCAAACCATGCCCTCGAGCATCAAAACGCATAACATTATAACCTGATTCCAAGAGATAGGCAGCAACATGTTCAAAACGACCCAAATGCTCCCCAAAACCATGATGAATAATCACCGTTGCACTTGCCTTATGAGCATAATCAAAACGGTAAAAAAGTTCGATCCCTTCAGTTTCCGTTGGAATAAATCCAATCATTTTAAAGCCTCCTCTTCTATCCTTTCATTCATATAGTTGAAAATATTCTCATTCGATGCCGCTAAGAAGAACTGTCGATCCCCTTCAAGACTTAATGCATCCAATGTATCGCCATAACGCCATTTACCGCCGACTTCATTGAGGATAATTAAAGCTGCGCCCACATCCCATAAGTTTAAACGACGGGCCATATAAATATGTGCTCTTCCGCTTGCTACTTGACATATTTCAATCGCTGCTGAACCAATGCTTCGATGAGCAATAATTTTTCGATTGAATTCGATCGGATCTTCTTTAAAATAACGTAAGAAGCCTAAACTTCCGCTAAAAATAGCATCTTCAATCGTTTCTCTTTGGTCTAATGCTTGCAAGCGTCGATCATTTAAATAGGCACCCTTCCCTTTAAGGCCCCAATACATCTCATCAGCCATCACATCATAAACCAAACCGAAAACAGCTTCTCCTTTTTCATAATAACCAATCGAAATTGCGAAATTTTGTT
>JASLJD010000139.1 GCA_030152625.1 Erysipelothrix sp. | reverse complement strand
CAAGAAGAAGCGAAGAAAATAAGCAAGCTCTATTCTTGAATTGAAAAGCGATTCATATTAAAATGTAGAGGCTGTGTTCAGCAAGAGAATGGTGGTCATATGGCAACATTAAATTATCAAGAATTACTATCACATGTATCTAGGAAAGAGGTTTATGACATGATTGTTATTGAAGGTGTAGTGGGTGTTGGAAAGAGTTCTTTAATGAATATTATGACTGAATATGGATATACGGCCTTTGAAGAGCCGGTGGTTGATAATCCAATTTTAGATAAGTTTTACCATAATCGAAATCGCTATTCATTTCCACTTCAAGTTTTCTTTTTAAATAAACGATTCGAGCATATTAAAAAAGCATCTGAAGTAGAAAAGGCAGTTTTAGATCGCAGTATCTATGGCGATGCCATTTTCGCAAGAATGTTGAATTTGAACGATGAAATGAGTGATGAAGAATTTCAAATTTATAAAGAGCTTTTGATTAATATGCTTGAACATGTTCAAGCACCTAAGCTTATGGTTTATTTGGAAGTAAGTGTTGATGAAGCCATTCGTCGTATTCATAAGCGAGGGCGCGATTATGAATTAATCGTAGAAAGAGAGTATTGGGAGCGTTTGAACCAAGAATACCAAGACTATTTTTCAGATTACAAATTGTCACCAATTCTTAAAATTAATGTGGATAATCTTGATTTTGAGAATAATTTAGAAGATCGACAATTTGTCATTCAGCAGATTGAAGAGAAATTGCGAGAGATCGAAGAAAAGTAAGGGGTGTTTCGAATGCATTTTTTTGAAACAGCGCGTGCCTATCGTGATCGCGATCCATCGGCTCGCAATATTTTAGAGGTTATTCTCCTGTATCCCGGCTTTCATGCAATGATTTTTTATCGGATAGCACACTTTTTCTATCGCTATCACTGCTTCTTTTTAGCACGATTAATTTCCCAGTTGGGACGATTTTTCACGCAAATTGAAATTCATCCAGGTGCAAAGATCGGTAAAAGATTGGTGATTGACCATGGTAGCGGTGTTGTGATTGGTGAAACATCTGTGATTGGTGATGATTGTCTTATTCATCATGGTGTTACTTTAGGAGCGAAGACAAATGAGACAGGCGATCGCCATCCCAAATTAGGAAACAATGTCATTGTTGGTGTCGGTGCACAAATCATTGGTAATTGTAAAATTGGTGATAATGCAGTAATTGGTGCGAGTGCCGTAGTGGTTAAAGATGTTGGCGAAAATGATATTGTTGCTGGGATTCCAGCGAAATTTATAAAAAAACGGACTTGACAATCCGTTTTTTTTTAATATAATGATATATGTGTTAGCACTTACTGGTAATGAGTGCTAAAGGTATCAAAGGAGGAGTAGTATGATAAAACCATTGTATGATCGTGTATTGTTGCAAGAAGAAGAAGTCGAAGCGAAAACAGAAAGTGGCATTATTCTTCCAGAGTCTAGTAAGGAAGAGCCATCAACGGCGATTGTTGTTGCTGTCGGTGATGGAAAAAGAGATGAGAAAGGTGAGTTGATCCCGTTGGATGTAAAAGTAGGGGATCGCGTGATTTATAAGAAATTTGCCACGACAGATGTCAAATTTGAAAATGAAGAATATATGATTATTGATATGGATGATATTCTAGCAATTGTTGAGGAGGAAGCATAAGATGGCAAAAGAAGTTCGTTTTGGTAAGGACTCAAGAGAGTCTCTATTACAAGGAATTGATACTTTAGCAAATGCAGTCAGTGTGACTTTGGGTCCAAAAGGACGCAATGTTGTTTTGGAAAAAGAATTTGGTGCACCGGTTATTACAAATGATGGTGTAACGATTGCTCAAGATATTGAGCTCGAAGACAAGTTTGAAAATATGGGTGCCAAACTTCTTTATGAGGTAGCCAATAAAACGAATGATTTAGCCGGTGATGGAACAACCACCGCAACAGTTTTAGCGCAATCGATTATTCATCAAGGTGTTCGCAGTGTTGAGCGAGGTACGAACCCAGTTCTGATGCGCTATGGTATTGAAAAAGCATCAAAAGAAATCGCCCAATACTTACTCGAACAATCTAAACCTGTCGAAACATATGAAGATATCGCAAGTGTTGCTTCAATTAGTTCAAGCTCAGAGGAAGTAGGAAAAATCATCGCGGATGCGATGGAGAAAGTTGGAAAAGATGGTGTGATCACCGTTGATGAGTCCAACACTTTTGAAACCGAACTTGAAGTTGTTGAAGGAATGCAGTATGACAAAGGCTTTGTTTCACCATACATGGTGACCGATCGTGAAAAAATGGAAATTGAAATGGAAGAACCGCTTATTTTAGTCACCGACCATAAAATTTCCACTATCCAGGATATCTTGCCACTTCTAGAGCAAGTGGTCCAAGCGAATAAGCCGGTCTTCTTAATTGCGGAAGATATCGATGATGAAGTTGTTGCAACGCTTGTTGTTAACAAATTACGTGGAACTTTCAATATTGCAGCAACCAAAGCACCAGGCTTTGGCGATAACCAAAAGAATATCTTAGAAGATATCGCAATTGTAACTGGAGCGAAGTTTATCAGTAAAGATTTGGGTATGAAACTTGAAGAAGTTAGCATAGAAGATCTTGGTTCAGCAACACGTGTTCTTGTCAGCCAAGAAGACACAACGATTATTGCTGGACAAGGCGAAAAAGAAGCAATTGAAGAACGTGTAGAACTCTTAAGAAAACAAATTGATCGTGCTGACAGTGATTATGATCGTGAGCGCTTAGCAGAGCGTTTAGGAAAACTCACAAATGGTGTAGCGATTATTCGTGTTGGTGCAGCCACTGAAGTCGAAATGAAAGAAAAGAAACTTCGAATTGAAGATGCGTTAAATGCCACAAGAGCAGCTGTTTCAGAAGGTGTTGTTCTGGGTGGAGGCTATGCACTTGCGGATGCTTATCGTAACTTGAAAGACGAAGTCAAAGGCGAGACTGCCGATGAGCAAAAAGGGATTACAGCTGTCTTTGAAGCGATCTTGAAACCATTATGGCAAATTGCTGAAAACGCTGGTTTTGATGGACGTGAAATCGTATCCACACAACTCGATGCTGATAAAAACATTGGCTTCAATGCCTTGAAGGGCGAGTGGGAAGATCTTCAAAAAGTAGGTATCTTAGATCCGACGAAAGTAACTCGCAGTGCACTTCTTAATGCATCGTCCATTGCCTCACTCTTCTTAACAACCGAAGCAGCGGTTGCAAGTATTCCAAGTAATGAAGCTATGGATATGAGCATGCCAGAAGGTATGTATTAAAAAAATAAAAGACTTCAGTCCTTGAACTGAAGTCTTTTTCTTTTATTTAATGATACGAATGTTATTTTTATGTTGAACTTTTACTTTTGGGTATTTTTTGAAGTAGTTCATCATAATTTGAACCATGTCATCTTGGAATGTTTTAAGTGTTTTCGCATCGCGAATCATCTCGTATTTGCCGCCTCCTGAAGCACGGTAATTGTTGACGGCAATTGTAAAGACATCATCTTCTTGAATAGCTTTTCCATCTTTTCTCATTTCAACAATCCGTTCTCCATAGTCTTTGGAAACATCGATGGAATATTCGATACCATCAAGCATGTCGTAATTATAATGTTGTGGTTTTGGCTCAAAGTAGTGATCGGCAATCTTTATTTCACCGTCTTCATCCAATGTGAAATATTCCGCTGTTCTTTCAAGCATGGCTTTCAGTGTTTTTCCATCAATTTCTTTTAAAACCAAGGTGTTTGGATATGGATAGGTATTCACAAGGTCACGCATTGTAATGCTTTGTTTAAAGCCTTTTGCGCCATTAAACATTGCGTTGGATGCGATTTCTGCTCCTGTTGCTTCCATTTGAATTTGATTGATGAGAGAAATTAAAGGATGTTTTTCGAAGCGAGCTTGAAACTCATCTTCAATGAGCAACGGTCCATCTTTCAAATAACCGATTTCTTGATCGAGCCAAGTTTGTGTTTTTTCTTCCAAATCGGTAAATAAATCTAAGAGTTCTTCATCCGCTTCATAGTTCGCAGCATCTTCCAGTTTCGCATCCATTTCTCCGGTTTTTAAATTAAGGCGAATGACAGCAAATTCATTGCCTTTAAAGGCTGTTTGCGTAACAGTTTTATCGAAAAGTTTTTGTGCAATGGATCGATGCTGGTGGCCTGTAATAAGCAAGTCTAATTCGTCTATTTTTTGACTCATCTCATATCCTTGGTTTTCTCCTGTGAGTGTTTCAGTTTCTTCGCCGGTTTTTAGATCCCGTTCGAAACCCCCGTGATACATGCCGATCACATAATCCGCATCGTCTGCAAGCCGTTTGACTTCATCATTCATTGCTTGGAAGGCATCTTTAAATGCCATATCTTTGATGTGTTCAGGTCTTTCCCAATTAGGGATATAATCGGTACAAACTCCGACAAGAGCAATCTTTTTACCCATTCGTTCAATGATCTGGCTTTGGCCTAAATTTTTACCTCGATAAGTTATGTTATGTGTTAAAATGGGCGCCTTGTTTTCTTTAATAAATGTTTGAAGACGTTTGGGTCCATAGTTAAAGTCGTGATTGCCTAAATTAATGAAATCATAGTCTAAGTAATTGAAGGCTTGGGCCATAGGATTAGGGAAGTCATCGGGATGGTCGTGATAATACATCAAAAGAGGACTGCCTTGAAAAGCATCACCATTATCGAGAAGAAGGACTTCTCCATCTTGGCGGTATTTTTTAATGGCTGTCGAAATTCTAGCTAAGCCGAGCGGGGATATTTGGTCTCGCTCATGATATTCACTTGGAAAGATCGCACCGTGAAGATCACTGGTTGCGATAATAGTTAATGTTTTCATCGAATCACCTTTCAACATTATAACAGTTTCCAAAGCAAATCGGAACTCAAGTCGCCGATAACTGTGCTATGATTATAAAAGGTGAGAAAATGAACGAATTTAAATTAAAGGATTTACAAGCGATGCAAGATCAGTTGGATGAACGGATTTTCAGCAAACATGATCGCAGCAGAAAGGACACATTTGAAGACAGAGTTTTAGCTTTACATGTCGAAATAGCAGAATTAGCGAATGAGAAACAAAGTTTTAAGTATTGGAAGCAATCCCAGAACATCGATGAACAACGCATCAAAGATGAACTTGCGGATGTCTTACATTTTACAATATCGTTAGGTATTGATATTGAATTTAACGAAAGCATCGATCTTGATCAAGTGGACAAAGAGATTCCTTTGACACAACGATTTATTTCGATGCATGATAGTCTCGGAGAGTTTTATAATCGCCGTGATCATCAAGATTATCGCCAACTTTTGGAGTCGGTACTGGGTCTTACTTATGATTTGGGCTATGATGTCCAAGACTTGTATGATGCATATATGTTAAAATATAAAGAGAATCATCAAAGACAAGATGATAACTATTAAAAGGAGAGATATTTTGAGTAAGAAATTTGAATTTGAAGAGGCCTATGGTGCCGTAAATTTAGAGATGCTTGAAGAACTTACATTGACCGATGGTATTTCAGGTCATGAGAAAGAAGTTGCGCAAGTCTTTAAGAAATGGACTGAAGACAGTGTTGATGCATTTGATTATGATGAACTGGGTTCGATTATCGGTATTAAAGAAGGCCAAGAAAACGAACCTAAAATTATGTTAGCAGGCCATATTGATGAGATTGGATTTTTAGTGAAAAATATCGATGATAAAGGTTTCTTAAGACTTCATCCTGTTGGTGGATGGTGGCCGCATGTTCTCTTATCGCAAGCAGTGACGGTAAAGACAAGAGAAGGGAAGGAGTTTGTGGGTGTTGTTGGCTCACAAGCACCGCATACACTCACGCCGGCAGTTCGTAATAAAGTGATGAAAATCGATGACATTTATGTTGATTTGGGTGTCCGTTCGAAAGAGGAAGTGCTTGCATTGGGTATCCAAATTGGCGATCCCATTACACCAAAGGCAGAGTTTCATGAAATGGCTAATCCAAACTATCTCATGTCAAAGGCTTGGGATGATCGAATCGGAGCAGCCATTGTCATTGAAGTCATGCGTCGCTTAAAAGAAGAAGAAACCAAGGCGACAGTTTATGGTGTTGGAACGGTGCAGGAAGAGGTTGGCTTAAGAGGAGCACAAACTGCAGCGCAAAAACTTAATCCAGATATTGGTATAGCTCTTGATGTGACGGTTGCGACGGATGCGCCAGGAGAAGACAATCGGATTGAACTTGGAAAAGGAATTACCTTTGAAGTCATGGACGGTTCGCATATTGGACATAAGGGGCTCATTTATTACTTACAAGATCTTGCTGAAGAGATGGGTAAAGATTATCAGTTTGAAATCTTATCAGCCGGTGGTACCGACTCAGGTACGATGCACAAGGTGCATGATGGTGTTATCCAAATTACCCTTTCTATTCCAGCGCGCTATATTCACTCTCATCGAGGGGTTATTCACCGTAAAGACTTTGCGGATACCGTTGATTTGCTTGTAGAGTTTATTAAACGTTTAGATCAAGACTTACTCTTAGAACTGAGAAATACAAAACGTCCTTAAATTTAAAAAAGTTCGCCTGTTAGGCGAACTTTTCTTTTATCTATAAAAAAGAGGCGGCTTGTTTGCCGCCAATGCTTTGAGGGGATGTAAAGCATTGCAATCGTCTGATTGCAATTATTATCATACAGTATAAAGTCGCTTTTGTAAACAGATTTAATCGAATGTTCACAATTAAATCAGGATTGATTTTAAATCTTTGGGGTACTTATTCAAGACTTCAACACGGTCAGGGTGGACAAATACTAAATCTTCAATCCGAACACCGATCTTTCCAGGTATATAAATGCCTGGCTCAATTGAAAAACACATGCCGGCCTCAATTTCTTGAAAGTTGTTTTGCGAAACATCGGGTTTTTCATGGCATTCTAAACCAATGCCATGACCGGTTCGGTGGATGAAATATTCACCATATCCAGCTTGTTCAATGACTGAGCGTGCGGCATGATCTACTTCTGCAAAGCTTGAGCCAATGGCTACAGATTCAATCGCTGCTTTATTTGCTTGCAAGACAATTTCATAGATCTCCTGAGCAAAAGGATCGTTTTTATTGATAAAAGTTCTCGTCATATCGGAGGCATAATTTTGAAAAATTCCTCCCATATCAATTAAAACAGAGTCCACTTTTAAATCCAAGCTTCGATCACTTGGGACACCGTGTGGATCGGCGGCATGTTCGCGATAAAGGACCATGCTCGGAAAACTCGGCTTTGTTAAGGGAAACGTACTTTGTTTTTCGTCTAAAGCTTTCGCTAAGGCTTCTTCTGAGATGCCTTGTTTTAACTGTTTTCTAGCCCAAGCCATCATCTCATCATTTTTCTGAGATGCAATTTTTAGTTTTCGATACTCGGAAGTCTCTTTGATCGCCCGAAGTCCTTGGAGGGATGGTGAAATATCAATCAGTGGGATGCCTTGATTAATAAGGGGGAGCATGAATTTGATGGGGAATTCTCCATCGATCCCCAAAGTTGTTTCTTTATCCAAATAGGGTAGGAGCATTTCAATTGGATCTTCATGATCGGCATAAGCAATCGTTAAAAGATCATCGCTTTTTGGGAAAAGATGATTAAGAAATAGAATGTCCTGTTTGTTTTTTCGAATAAGCAGTGCAATAAACCTCTCACCGACATCATATTGTAAGCCGGTAAGGTAATAAAGATGATAGGGGTCATAAATCAAAACTTGATCTAAAGCAGCCTGTGCTAAGATTTTTTTAGTTCGCAATGTGTAAACGGCCTCCTTCTTTCTTCATGTTATCACATTGGTGCAAGAAATATCCATATATGGTAAAATAAATTTGAAAGGATGATTGGAGTGGAGAAGCAGGTAAAAGGTCAAGTCATTATCATTACGGGGAATCGCGATGATGCACGCTTTGAGATTGTGATACCACCTTTTCGTCCAATCAGTATGTTTGAAATCGAAGATGATCTTGACGCTGTTTTAGATGAAATTTCAAACACTGTATACGATGAGGATATTGCAGCCGTAATGACTGATTTTATTCAAGCATTTCATGATGCGATTGACAAAGAAGACATGTATCCATTGGTCGACTATTTTATTCGAAATAATGTTAAGGGCTTAGAAGCTCAAGATATGAAGTTGATCTTTGACTCAGTGAAAGAATATATTGATTATTCTAATGACACTGAACGTCTTATGCACTAGTGAAAAAAAGAGCAAGTTGTTTTGCTCTTTTTATTTCATAAGCCTTGCACTCTTTAATTTCTTCTCATAAGATATTGATGAAAGAGAGGGAATGCACAATGCGATATCTGATTAATAAATCAACAAATCCCTATTTCAATTTAGCGCTCGATGAATATGCGATGCGCCATATTGATATTGATGAGGATTTCTTTTTTTTATGGCGTAATGAGCCGGCAGTAATCATTGGCAAAAATCAGAATACCGTTGAAGAGATTAACCAAGAATTTATCGAAGAAAAAGGAATTAAAGTCGCGCGACGGGTTTCAGGTGGAGGTGCGGTTTATCATGATTTAGGTAATCTCAACTTCACTTTTATTGTGAATGTCGACGATCCTGGAAAAGTAAACTATAAAAAGTTTGTTCAACCGATTGTGGATGCTCTTGCAGAAATGGGTATTGAAGCCGAAGCATCAGGGCGAAATGATATTTTAATCGATGGATTAAAGATTTCAGGGAATGCTCAGAGAATGGCGAATGGTAAGTTAATGCACCATGGAACCTTGCTCTTTGATGTTGATATTGAGGACTTAGTGCAAGCGCTTAATGTTGATCCTGATAAAATCACTTCCAAG
>JASLJD010000054.1 GCA_030152625.1 Erysipelothrix sp. | reverse complement strand
AATCCACTTTGCTTCTACATCAAAAGCTATCACACGCATTTCCGTTGTGGTGGGAACCTTAAAATCCCATGATAAATTTTTAATTTTAATGTTTGAAGATTGTAAGATAGACAAAGCCATCATATCTCCTTCAAACAAAATCTTTGAACCTTGACCATCGATTGTGAGATCTTTTATTGATTCAATCAAAAAACCAATCTTCTTATCAGGAAATTCTAAACTATCGGTATTGGATGTGTGCACATTACGAACAGGAGCAAATTCTTTTGTAATCCGATAAACACCTTTGTCAAAAATCAGTTTACAAGCTCTCGATTGCTCCTTGATATATGCCAAGGCTCGATGCAAGGCTGGACCGCTTTCATCAATCCCTTTTGGGTCAGCTCCAAAATCAGAAAGATAAATTTCCATCTTCCCCCTCCTTTTTTTACATCATAACAAAACACCATCAAATTCTGCGTTCTTTTAAGTTTTCACTCAAGAAAACACATTAAAAACTATAAAAAAAGCTAAGCATCGATGCTTAGCTTATGATTTCTTTTCAAATCGTCGGTAGTAAATGAAACCCAGAACTGTCCAGGCAATTAAAAATACAAAAGATGGCCAGGTTAAACGTCCTGGTGATGAAGGTAAAGTAAGCAACAAAATAAAGCTTAAACTTACCAGAAGACCGATTATATTGAAAAACTTCATTTTTCCTTCACTTTTTTTAAGTGATATCCAAGATACATAGCCATAAACCAGGGCCGCTAAAAGTGAAGACATATCCACAATATAAATAATGACTTGACGTCCAAACCATGGAGCAATAAGACTGATACCCATGATAAAAAGAATCGCATTTTTGGTAACACCGTTTTCATTCACTTCTTGGTATTTTTTAGGCATTAAATCATATTGCGACAAGGCCGATACCAAACGGCTTCCCCCAAGCATAAAGCCATTAATACCACTTGAAACAGCACCGGAAAGAGAGATTAACAACATAATAAAACCAAAACGTCCGACATGCGTTAAAATCGCTGTTCCTAATGCCCACTCTTCTGCCATAGCTTGTTCAGGAGTAAAGGCAAAGGCTGTCATGATATTGTTTAAATTATAAAAGAGAACGCCTGCGAAAATGGCAAAAATTGTTACTTGAATAGCCCGAACGGGAGAAAAGTTCAAATCCGAATACACTTGAGGAATAACATCAAAGCCGACAAAGAGAAAAGGTACGATCGCAAAGACCCTGGACACTTGAGCAAAGTCAATCGACTTAGCACTGATATATGTTGATATAAATGGACGGAGATCCATATTCTTAAGCATAATCAAGAAAAGGCCAATAATATTCGCAACCGTCAACAACATCATCACATTTTGCACTTTAGAACTTAATCTTAAACCTTTGATATTAATTCTCGCAAAGACAATGATCACAAGACTTGCCAGCAAAACATCTGAAAAGAAAACTTCGGATCCACCAATGGTATAAAGATAAAGAAAGTTTGCCTTGCTACCTAGAAGTTCCTTCAAGACTAAAACAAAAGCAGTTGCATTCAAAGGAACCATGCTGAGATAACAAAGAATCAAAGACCAACCAACAATAAAACCATGCTTTCGGCCTAGAGCACTGTAAGCATAGGAGAATTCACCGCCATCCTCACTATGCGAAGCCATCATTACTTGGTATGAGGATAAAATAAAGGTAATCGCTAGACCCCCAAAAACCAGTCCTAAAGCAGTGTTAATCACACCACTTTGAGGTAAAAACTTGGTTCCTGGTAAGGTAAAAGATCCCCAACCGATAATTGAACCTAAAGCAAGGGCAAGGATATCCACCTTGCCCAGCGTTTTTTCTTTTTGTTTCATTGATTAATTAAAGTTATAAGCGGTGACAATCGGCTCACGACCTGTAACTTGATCATTGAAGTATTCATAGCAGCAAGCTCCTAAGAATGAACCAGAAATGTTGTATACATTTTCATAGCCGTTTCCTTGAAGTGCTAAGAGTGCATTGTAACTTCTTTGACTTGAACGGCAATGTAAGTATACCGGAACATCTTTTGGAATTTCATCCATACGATCACGGAATTGACTGAGTGGAATGTTCACAGCGCCTTTGAAATGACCTTCTGCAAATTCATCTTCCTCACGTACGTCAACAATAAATGCTTCTTTTTCAACAAGTTCGCGAATATCACTCACTTTAACTTGATTGAATCGACCATAAAGAACGTTCAATGCAACAAGCGCTGCATGATTGACAACATCTTTTGCTGTTCCAAATGGTGGGGCATAGCAAAGTTCAAGTTCTTTAAGATCTTCGAGTGTTCCGCCCATCGTAATCATCGTAGCAATCACATCAACACGTTTGTCAACATTGCCCTTTCCAATTGCTTGGGCTCCTAAAATACGACCTGTTGGTGTTTCAAAAACGAGTTTGAAATGAATTGGATTTGCTTCTGGCATTAAACCAACCATGTCATTTGGAATGATATAAACATAATCATGTGGAATACCTGCTTCAGTAGCAGCTTTCACATTAAGGCCTGTTGCAGCCGCATTTAAATCAAAAACCTGAACAACCGATGAACCAATAACACCTTTGTTATTGTGAGGAATACCATACATATGATCTGCTGCTGCACGTGCTTGACGTTGAGCAGGTCCTGCTAATGGTAAGCGTGTTGGTTTGCGGGTGATCGAGTGGAATACCTCGATAGCATCACCGACAGCATAAATATTTTTATCACTTGTTTGGTAGTGATGGTTGACTTTAATGGCACCTGTTTCACCAATTTCTAAACCAGCTTCTTTAGCTAAGCTTGTTTCAGGTGTAACACCGATGGCCATAACAACCGCACCACAAGCAATTTCTTTACCCGATGATAGGACAACTTTATCATCATGAATTTCTGAAACAGCATCTTCTAAAACAAGTTCGACACCTTGATCCATCATTTCTTTATGGAGTAATTGTGCCATATCATAATCAAATGGACTCATAATTTGATCAATTGCTTCGACAAGCGTTACATTTTTACCTGCGAGCTTAAAGTTTTCTGCAACTTCAACACCGATAAATCCACCGCCAACAACCACAATATCTTCCACTTGATTGTTATCGACAAATTCTGTAAGGGCTGCAATATCTACAACATTTTTAACCTTGAAGACATTTTCATTGTCGATGCCTTGGATACTCTTTGGAAGAATTGCTTTCGCACCAGGGGATAAGACAAGCTTATCGTATGCTTCAGTACTTTCTTCCCCCGTCTTTACATCGCGCACAACTACTGTTTTGTCTTCACGATTAATGGAGATAACTTCTGTATTAACACGCGCTTCAATGTTATATTGAGCTTTAAACACTTCCGGAGTCATTAAGACAAGATCTTCTGTGTTCTCAATTTGCCCACTGATGTGGTATGGAAGTCCACAGTTTGAATACGAAACATGTGGACTTTTTTCAAACATAACAATCTCTGCATGCTCATCCAAACGGCGGACACGAGCTGCTGTGGATGCTCCACCAGCAACGCCACCAACAACTAATATTCTCTCTGACATTTAAAAAACTCCCTTTCTTTTTATTTGAATTAATAGCCTACTTTTTTACCAAACTTATGACCTAAAGAACCACCAATAACCATGGAAATTAAGAAAATCCAACCGGATAATGAAAAGTTTGCAATTGGTGTATAAAGTGCACCAACATTACATCCGTTTGCAAGACGTGTACCAACACCCATTGCTAGACCACCCATTGCATAAAGAGCTGCTTCTTTTCCTGTCAAATGCATCTCTGACATAAAGGTATCTTTGAATTTACCAGCTGTGAGCAAGTAAACTGCTGTACCAATGAGGATACCAAAGTTTTGTACATATACTGGATGACTGAAGAATGGCATGGTAAATGGCTCAATTGGCTTACCAGTGAAGGATGCAAGGCTGTCTGCGCTCACGCCAAAAACTCTTAAGACGCGACCAAACCAGAATCCATAAGGTGTTGATGCTCCCCATCCTGATTTTGTAACTGCCATCAAAGTTGTGAAGAGAATAGCTAAAACAACAGCACCCATACGAAGGGACCATGGTTGTACAAAAATTCTTTCATATGTGCTTTCTGTTGGAAATGCATAATCTTTTTCAGGATTGAACTCTTTTTGTTCTGCCTGAATATTTTCCATGAAATGACCTGTATAAGTTCCTTCTTCTTTACGCTTAGCTTCATATTTATTGGATAAGACAACCACAATCCCTGCAAAAATAGCAGTAAGAACTAAGGCACCAAGGTATCCATTCATACCATCCCACTTAAACCAGTCTGGTAAGAAAACACCGTCTCGAATCGCTGCACCTGTCTCTGTTGAAAACCAAGAATTCGCAACCCATGCCTTGGATTCTAATGGGAAAGCGATAAAGACACCAAAGCTAAAGAAAATCAATGTGACCAATGCACGTGGCAGACCGGTAATCAAATCAGTAAGAACACCGGATGCACAACAAGATGAAAAGGCCATACCAAAGCCAAACAAAATTCCACCTAGAATGAGACCCAAGTTAATTGGATTAACCCATAGTCCCCACTCTGTTGCATCTGCCCCGTACAATAAAGCGGCACTTAAAGCAGCTGTAATCACAAACATAAACATCAAAGTACGCATCAATTTTGTTGATCCTGTACTGACTGCTCGATTCACACTACCTGCAAACCCTGTGTATGCACGACTTAAGGTATAACCAAGCCCAATACCCATCACTAATCTAAAGAAAATAGGACTTTCTAACTGACCCTTACCCAAAAC
>JASLJD010000022.1 GCA_030152625.1 Erysipelothrix sp. | reverse complement strand
CACTTTTTCTGTGAGTAATTTAGAGAAAATGGATTTTCAAACGAACACATTTCATCAAACTGTTTTTGAAGAATGTAATCTTATGCAAACTAAATGGAATGATTGTGATCTAACAGATTGTGAAATTGTAAAATCAAATTTAAAAAAAGCGGACTTGCGTGATTCCTTTGGTTTTCATATTGATTTAAAAACTTGCCAAGTAGAGAATACTCAAATCTCTTCTTTTGAGGCCTCAAGCCTTTTGTCGCAATTGGGGATTGATGTTGATTAAAAAAAGTGTATGTGGATTTTCCACATACACTTTTACTTTTGTTGAAATGTTATTGACTTGTCTGTTTCATCGATCTTTTTAAAGCCTTGAAGTTCTAATTTACGAAGCTCATCGATATTGGAACATTTCGCTTCGATGATTTGACGAGCAAATGCTCCTCTGGCTTTTTTAGCCATGGTCGATTGGCTTCGACCTTTTTCATTGATGAAATGAATGTCAAAAAGCCGTTGAGGATCGAAGAGTTTAGAAAACTCTTTAGAAGCGAGATTCACAATAATTTCATCCTCAGGAAATACAGATTGAACTTTCTCACCCCAAAATTCATAAAGATTTTGGGGGAAAGGAATAATAAAATCTAATCGGTAAGGTTTGATGGCATCAAGTGGTCTTAAAACACCATAAAGAGCAGACAAGATACGAAGATGTTCATGCGCATAGATTTTTTCTTCAGAACTGAGTTCTTCATAGTTAATATTTGCAAAAACTTGTCCAGTATACGTTTCGATTGCTGCTTTTTCAGGAAAGTCATCTTGATAAAAGCTATAAACGTTTTGGCTTAAACGCTCTGATATCTTAAATCTTTTTTGAATCTCTTCAAGAGAATCTTTTTGAAGTATTCTTCTTAGTTCCTCACTTTCTTTGAGAAAGTGAGCTTGAGAACTTGGATCGATTTTTCGATCTTTTAAGTTCATTGTTTTACTTGGACTAAGAATGATTTTCATTCGACAAGTGCCTTTCGATATTCATCTTCTTTAAATCCGACAAGGACAGTATCGCCTTTAATGAGCAAAGGTCTTTTCACAAGACGTCCGTCTGTTGCAAGGTGTTGGATGGCCTCCTCATCGGACCAAACGCCCCATTTATCCTTCAGTTTTTGCTCCCGATAAACAATGCCTGATGTATTAAAAAAACGACGAATAGGTAGACCACTTTTTTCAATCCAAGTTTTTAATTCCTCATAACTTGGGTTTTCTTCATAAATTTCTCGGTATTCGTATTCAATTTGATTTTCATCTAAAAACTTTCTCGCCTTTCGGCATGTGCTGCAATTTTTATAGCAAAGAAATTGAATCATTTTATCATCCTCTTATTCATTTTAACATAATCATAAAGCCATGCGGTCTAAAACGATTTTTGCTAAATAAAAATCGATGAGACTGTGAATGAGTCCTCCAATTCCAACCAAGACAAATAAATAGAAAAAGATATTTGTCATATGTTCAACGGGACTAAGGCGATAGAAAGCAAAGACAACGAAGGCTTCGACAACAGCATGGATAATGGCAATAATAAGGTTAAATTTAAAAAAGAGTTTAGGATCTCTTAAGACTTTTTCTTTTCGATTCTTTTTTTGAAGATAAAGCGATCCGATGTAAGCAAAGACAATGTGTGATAAAGCTCTTAATGCGATCACAGCTGGGCTGGTCATAAAGAAGCCCAAGGCAGTTCCTAAAACAACTGCTATGGCAATGCTTGGAGAAAGAAACATCGAAATAAAGACTGGTACATGGCTAGCGAGGGTGTAAGATGCTGGTTCAATTTGTATTTTTGGCATAAACATCGGGATGACAATCCCTAAAGCAATTAATAAAGCACTTTGAGATAAAGAACGCACAGATCGAGTCATTACTATCGTCTCCTTTTGATATGTCATGACACCCTCATCTTAACTTTTGTTTCTAAACCTGTCAAGACAATCTAATCTTTGTAAAGGAAACCGAGCTTGTCGAGTTCTGTAAGTACTTGATTAAAATGTTCTTCGCTTTTGCAAACAATGCTGTGAATATGAATACCATCGGTTAAGCTTGATAGAAGTTGTGGTTCTTCTTGCATGAAGCTTTGGATATCTTCTTTGTTTTCGATGTCTAATCGACCTATAATTTCTCCGTAAACGGGATGTTCAACGCGGACATCTAAGATGCTTGCTCCCAATTCAAGCAGTGTTTCCAATTCTTTCTGTGTTTCTTTTTCATGATGAATGGCTACATATTGACCAACATAACCTTTTTCTTTGTTTTTAAGATGATAGCCTTTGTAGCTTGAGATAATTTCTTCTCCTTCAGCTCTCAGTAAGGCGATGTCTCCGACAATGACCTGTCGAGATACTTTAAATTTTTCAGAGAATTTTCGAGCAGGGATGGCTTTTTCACTTTTTTTCAGCTCTTTCAGTATCATGCTTCTTCTTTTTTGACCGTCCATTGTATTCACTCCTTCTATTACTCTATCATAGCGATATTAAAATGTTTTGAAAAGTCTTTTATATGATATGATATATAAGTAGGAGGCGTGACAATGAAACTCTATGCATATGAAACACAAGAAAGTTTAGGAAGTGTTCTTGGTATTGAAAAAGAACCAGAACGAGAGCGATTCAATGGTATTTGTGAAGTCTTAAAAGAAGCGGGTGTTGAAGTTCAACGCTTTGATGAAGTGAAAGACAAAGATCAATTTGAAGCAGGGATGATTCTGCCTTGTTTTAAGATTGAAGACCAGATCGTTTTATCTGGGGAATATCCAAGTACCGTAGAGGTTGCGAAGTGGTTTGACTTAGATCATGAAGTATTTAAAGAACTCGAAGGAAGCAGTACTTTGATGGCGGCAGCAAACAGTGATCGCATTGGTTATTGCTGTGGTGTGGGTACAGATGTCTATCTAGATCCTAATGAAGATGAAGAAAACTAAGTTATTTCTTGCCTTTTTACTTCTTCTCACATTGAGTGCATGTCAGGAAAAAGAACCTGAAGAGAAACCTGTGGAAGAGAATGAAGTTGTGGAAAAACCTCAAGAAAGTGCCCATCACCATCAAACAAAATTTACACTTTTAGAAAAGGACTACGTTCTTCCTTTTCCTTACGAAGAGATTCAAGAACATGGTTGGGAAGCGAATACCGATTTGGATGAAATCTTGGAGCCTGGTAAGCTTATTCGGAATAAATTTATTCGTCAAGGACCTTATATTTTAAGAGTAAGTTTTTATAATATGGCTGAGCAAGAACTGCCTTTATCAAAGACTTGGATCGCGGAGATTGCGAGTGAGAACCGAGAGTTTGGCGGGGATATCCCTTCCGATTTAGAGTTGGAAAATGGTATCAATCTTGATACATCGTTGGAAGATGCTCTCAAACACTACGAGGATTATGAAAAGGAAGAAAGCGCAGTTTATGAGACTTATCGCATAAAGCATGATAAATCTTCCGAAACGACCATTATATACGATCCAAAAGAAGAAAAAATTCGTTGGATCGAATTGAGTGATTTTCATGAATAGTTTTTCGGAGAAAAGAGGATTATGATGACAAGAGAAGAAATTTATCAGCGTGCCAATCGCTTACAAATCGAACTGTATTTTTTCACTTTGGGTCTTTTGGAAACACAGAAACATTCCAAAGAGCTTTTCGACTTGTTGAATGTTGGCCGTGTTCGAAAGCAAA
Source organism: Erysipelothrix sp. (assembly GCA_030152625.1). Classification (GTDB taxonomy): domain Bacteria; phylum Bacillota_I; class Bacilli_A; order Erysipelotrichales; family Erysipelotrichaceae; genus Erysipelothrix. The sequence continues at coordinate 618 of JASLJD010000022.1, read as the reverse complement.
AAGAATTGCATGAATTCAGTCGTGAGTATGCTGAAGAACTGAAAGCAATCGAAGCGGATCCGGAATGGATCGAAGCCAATGAAGAACGCTTGATGATGAATGAAGATGAGCAAAGGGAGATTGCTTATGATATTATTTCTCGAGAGTTTACGATCGACGAATATTATCAAGACCTTGTTCAAAAGGGGATTATCACAAAAGAAATGCTAGCTGAAAGTAAGTTGAATTGAGTTCAACTTACTTTTTTATTTGACAGTTTTGATTATTCCGCTATAATAAAATTAGCAGTCACTTACAAAGAGTGCTAAGGAAGGGTTGGTATTGTGAGACAATATAAAACAGAATCGAAACGTCTTTTGGATTTGATGATTAATTCGATTTACACAAACAAAGATATTTTCTTACGTGAATTGATTTCAAATGCAAGTGACGCATCGGATAAACTTTATTTTGAGTCTTTACAAAATGAAGACTTAGACATAGCACGTGAAGATCTCTTTATTCGTCTTGAACTGGATAAAGAAAAGAGGACTTTATCGATTATTGATCGAGGTATTGGGATGAATGAAGAAGAAATTGAAAATTATCTTGGCACGATTGCAAAGAGTGATTCACATG
>JASLJD010000121.1 GCA_030152625.1 Erysipelothrix sp. | reverse complement strand
CTCTTAACTGTAAAGCAGTACTTTCTTTAAAAGGTTTACCAACCACTGTTCTTTCTGCTTCATAAAGTTTTTCTCCGCTGTCAGGATCAATAATTTCTTCCACAAAATAAGGTTTGACCATCGTTCCATCTGTCACGGCCGCGGTATAGGCTTGCAGCATTTGAAGCATCGTAACCGTGGATCCTTGACCAAAGCCGTTACTGATTTTTTCAAGAGGCCAATTCCATAAATCATGCCCTGAATTTTCCGGTATTCGATCGGTGTCGACTTTTTGAAAAAAGCCCAGTTTGTAAAGGTAGTCATGAAATACTTCAGGGTCGAGTTTTTTCGTTAAAAGCTCGGCAATCATCACATTCGAAGACATATCAAAACCATAATCATAAGTCATCATACCATAATCGATGTTCATTGCATTGGTAATTGTCGCGATGCTTTCATGACTATTGGGCAAGCGGAAGGCTTTATTATCTTTAACCCCAACATAAAAAGCACCCGAATCAAAGCGCTCATCACCATCATAAACTCCTTGATCGATCGCTGCACCTACCGTAAAGGTTTTCATCGTCGAACCGGGTTCGTATGTGAATTGTGAGCCGCGATTATCATACGTTTCAATATCTAAAATATTGGGATCAAAACTTGGATAATCCGCCCAAGCAACAACACGACCTGTCTTCGCTTCCACAACCGCACCCCAAAGCTCTTTGGCTTGGACCCCTTCATGTTTGGCAATCGCTTCAAGATTCATTTCTAAAGATTCTTGAATAGTCCGATCGATTGTTAGCCGAATGTCTGCACCATTTTCTGGCTGAGCTTCATCGACTTCTTCTTGTGGCAAGATGTAACCATCTTTGTCTTGACGATAACGTTTGTAACCATTTTCCCCTTCAAGATAGTCATCGAAGCTGGCTTCAAGACCGAAGCGACCGGTTAATTTTTCCGCTTCTTCATCATAAAGGGAGACCCCAACTAAGCTTGAAGCAAAACGCTTAAAGGGATATTGACGAATAAGAATCGGTTTAAAGCCAAGACCGGGAATTTCCTTTTCTTCAAGCTTTTCCTTCTGTTCTAAACTCAAGTTTTTAGCCTTATAACCAAACTCGACTTGCTTCACATCTTCTTGTTGGAGAATAGCGAGAACTTTTTCATAACTTTCACCAATGACAGCACTGATTTCCTTTGCGGCATGCTCTTTATCCACAACATGTGCCGGATTCCCTTTCGAGTCCACACGATCAGGGTCGATGTTTGCATATAAAGTAAAAGCTGTTTGATCTTGAGCGATCACAGAACCGTTGCGATCAAGGATACGGCCTCTTTCAGCCATGAGTGTTTTATCAACAAGGTGAATGTTTTCGATCTGATTTTTAATATTGGTTTTAGAGTTCACATGATAACCAAAGACGGAAATAACAAAAACATTGGCACCCACAATAATAAACAAGAGTGCCAAAATGGATGTAACCAATAAAGTTTTTCGATCTGTTTTTTTCATTATTCCTCACCTTGCGTAATTGTAATAGCGTTATTGTTTGTTTCTAAACCTGCCTTATGAGCAATGGAAACAACGCGATTATAATTGCGCAAATCTTGCACACTGGATGCAAGCACTTCGTTTTCTGTTTCTACTTCAGCTATCTGTAGCTCGATATCTTGGATTTCACGCATCAAACGTGTATTTTCTGTCTGAATGAAAATCCGACTGAAAAAATACATCATAATTGAAATAAATAGAATGAAACTCGCCATACCTGTCCAACGTACTTTTTTTCTTTTCTTTTTAACAACACGTTTTGCCATCCTATCTCACCCTTTCAATTGAGCGAAGCAATGCACTTCTTGAGCGCCGGTTCAGCTCCAACTCTTTTTTACTTGCTTTCTTGCCTTTTTTTCTTACTTTATAATTCAATGGTTTTTCAATGGGAATTGGAATCCTTGGATCCACTTTCTCTTTTTTTCCATAAGCATTGAAAAATGATTTCACCAAACGATCTTCTAAGGAGTGAAAACTTAAAACAACAATTCTTCCTTTCGGCTTGATTAATTTGATGGCATCTTTTAAGGCTTTTTTCAAATCTTTGAGCTCATCATTAACCTCAATCCGAATCGCTTGGAATGTCTGACGTGCAGGGTGCCCCCGCCTCATCGCCGCTGCCGGATAGGCTGCTTTCACTGCCTCTACAAGATCGAAGGTAGTTTGAAGGGGCCTTGCCTTGACAATTTCATGCGCAATCCCCTTTGCATAACGCTCCTCACCGTAAATGCGGAGTATTTCTTCTAAAGCTTCTTCAGAATAAGTATTCACAACATCATAAGCACTGAAGGCTTGCCGTTGATCCATTCGCATGTCCAGTTTTTCATCAAAACGATAGCTGAATCCGCGTTTTGGATCATCAAATTGAGGCGAAGAAACGCCTAAATCAAAAAGAATCCCATCGACTGCTTCGATGCCTTCTTCAGCCAATGCTTGGCTCATTTCCGCATACGAACGATGGCAGTAAATCACTTTATCTTCGAATTCTTTAAGACGTTTACGACCTCTTTGAATGGCTTCTTCATCTTTATCAAAAACAATTAAGCGGCCATTCTTTAATCTTTTCGCAATTTCATAACTGTGTCCACCGGCACCCAATGTTGCGTCAACATAGATGCCATCTTCATGGATATTCAATTCATCGATGCACTCTTTCAGCATCACTGGATAATGTTTCATTCAAAAAACCCCGTTAACGATTCTGCAATCTCTTCAAAATTCTCACTTGCGTTTTCATAGTAAGCATCCCAACGCGCTTCATCCCATATTTCAACATGATCACTGACACCCACAATCACTGCGTCCTTTTTAAGCTCTGCAATCTCAACCAAATGTTGTGGAATACGAATACGGCCTTGTCCATCAATCTGACAAACAGCCGCTTTCGCCATAATCATGTGTACATACATTCGCGCTTCACGTTTTGTTGTTGGAAGCTTTTGGAGGTTCTCATAGACCTCCTGCCATTTTTCTTCTGTGTAAATCGCTAAGCAGCCATCGAGCCACCTTGTCACAATCATGGTCTCACCCAATCCATCCCGAAAATCTGCCGGAACGATCAGTCGGCCTTTTGAATCAATTTTATGCCGATATTCCCCCATGAACATGACAAAGTCACCCACTTTCTACCACTTAGTACCACTTTGTACCACTATTGTACCACATTCCCCAAAATTTTAAAGATTTTAAGCACAAAAAAAGAAGATTCCTGAGAATCTTCTTTTTCATCTTCATGAATTATTATATTTTACGCCATTCCAATTCTAAATCGACATCATATTCTTCCTTTACTCGGCGTTGACATTCAGCGATCACATCATGCATATCTTGGACTGAAGCATCGCCTGTATTCACAATAAAGCCAGGATGCTTTTCTGAAACCTTCGCACCGCCGACACGATACCCTCTTAAATCAACACCATCAAACAACTTCCAAACATAAAGACTGTTACCATCTTTATCATGCGGTCTTTTGAAGACACTCCCTGCATTCGCATAATTTCGAGGTTGTTTTACATAGCGTTCATGTCGATAATAAAGCATCTTTTCCAATGATTCTTGATAATCACCTGGCAAATGCTTCAATCCTGCGCGAAGAATATAAACAGGTAATTCTGTCAAGCGAGAATAGCGATAATCAAAAAAGCCATCTTCAGGAACAATTCTTTCAATGCTTTGACTTTCGTAGTTGTACACATCAATCCAATTCACATATTGGCCAATCGTATATTGCCATTGACCAGCATTCATGATCAAGGCACCACCAATCGTTCCGGGAATATCTTCACAGAACTCATAGCCTCCAATGGATTGTTCGCAAGTAAACCAAGCCAAACGATTTAAGCGTGCACCTGCTTCCGCAACAATCTCGTTATTTTCAATCGTGATTTCAGTCAAAAGAACATTGATAATAAAAACGGTGTCCTCTGAATAATGTTCTTTCGTAAATAAAATGTTGGATCCGTTGCCAATAATAATAATACGACGATCCTGATAATCTTTAAGGGCTTCCACTAAACCTTCAAGATTCGCAGGAATAATCACAATGTCTGCTCTTACATCTAAACGTAAGGTATTGTAACGTTTTAGGGAAGC
>JASLJD010000045.1 GCA_030152625.1 Erysipelothrix sp. | reverse complement strand
ACAACAATCTTCTCATCATCTACATCCAATACAGTAGCACTTGACCATGTTCTATGTAAACTACCATCATGTTTATAACTTTGAATGTAAATAACTTCACCGATTTTAGGTTGCAATGTTTACACATCCATTCCATTGTTCATTATATGGAATTTATATTATTTTTCAATCTTTGCGAGTGGTTTTTTTATAATCCTTGATTTTAAAAGCGTTTAAAACATTATCGCTTCTTACGAGCAATGAAGAATCCTGCAGCAAAGGAAGCAAGCGCAAACGCTATGCCGGTTTTGGAAATACTCATCGGCAACATACTCAAATGATTCACCGAAGGGTATGGGCTGACGCATTCTTGTTTCACTTCTTCAACTTCAGGCTCCAGGCTTGCAGAAGAAGCAATCGTTTCGAGTTCGACTTGCCAATCAAGCGAAGTCTGAACCGCATCTAAATCAATATCCTCTTCCGTTGTCAAGCAATAATTAAACTCTTTACTATCATCTAGTAAAAGCTCAGCTAGCCTTTGTTCTTTAAACTCAGATAAGGAACCTTCATAAATAACGCCATCGGAATCCTTCACAGTCAATTGAATCTTCGAAGCAAGCTCCTCATCTTTTAATTCTACTGAGGCAAGCACTTCCGAGATATCCGAAGTATCGTTATAGACTCTCATTGTATAGCAAGCTTCATTCTTGATCGCATCGGTGTTAGAATCATTGTTTTCGATTGTTTGCGCACCGATCTTTGTTGGAAACATTAGAAGCACCAACATTAACAGCATGATTATTTTTTTCACCTTACAACCTCCTATACGACAATATCCAAAATAAGATTTACTTTCATATGGATAGGAAGTAAATAGCATTCAATTGAGATTAACTTGATTAAAAAATCATCCACTCAATTTACAACAAAAGAACTTTTACTACCTTAAAAATCATTTTTTCTACTTTCAAGACAAACAAAAAACTGGTTACCCAGCCGAAATCCATATGTTGATAATAAATTCATGCACGTTTCATTTTAACATTTCGAAATCCTTTGTCTAGTCTTTTGCACTTTTTTGCAAAAGCATGCAAAAATTAAAAAAAGAACGCCGGAGCGTTCTTTAATCTTATTTAAATCTAGGTTCAAGCTTTGGTTTTATAAACATCATAAGAATAAAGCTGTAAATTAATGTTGGCAACATGTATGTTAAGTTATAAGCCATGACGCCTTTGAAAACATTACCTGGGTAGTATTCTGCAAAGAATACCCAACCGGCAACATTATGGAACATAAATCGTAGAAAGTTGGCATAGAATACGCCCATCGGTAAAGTAAGTTTTCCGATTTGACGATCTTTAAACAAGCCTGCAATCGAATATGCTCCAAAAGCAAAGATGTAATCTGCCAAGAATTGGAACCAATGCACAATCGTTGGTGCCTTAATCATAAAACGAACAACAAATGTCAAGGCAGCGACAATCAAGGAATTTTTAAATCCGAGATGGTAACTGGCCATCATTAGAGGAATAATACTTAGGGAAACACTTCCTCCTTGCGGCATCTTGAGCAAATTGAACGTTCTAGACAAATATTCTAAAACAGCAAAAATCGCAACATACATCGCAATCAATACTAGATCTTGGGTTTTATTTTTCTTCATAAAAAAACACCTCCAAAATGAGGCGCAAGGAAAATTTGAACTCCCTACGCTAGCTCTACCTAGATCAGGTGATAAGGGTTTAGGCATTAAGCCGTTCTCAACTGTAAATCAGTTCCCCTGTTCACAAGCAACATTATACATGAATCTCTAAAATAAGCAAAGGTTTCACTCTATAAGCTTGGCGCGCAAATAATCGATATACTCACGATAGGAACAGCCATAAACAACATGCCCAGCGATTTCTTCATATAAAAGTAAACCATTGCTGAAGAGGGTGCTATGGAGAAGCTCGAAATCACAGTCATAATCAAGATAGTCAATAATTTCTCCTTGCATGACACTGGCATTTTTATGCACCAACTTCTTAGGATCCTCTGCCAAAGCATGTTTGGCTTCATAAAGCGTGTGCTTGGCATCGATAAAAACCAATTTCGCATCGAAATCATAAAAATCTTGAAATAATGAATCGGAACCATAAGGAAAATCAATCCCTGTAGGTCTACTTAGATATTTCGCATATTTCCCCACAGCCCCCATCATAATCGATGGATGATAAGCAAAATAACTTTGCGGATCCATACCCAAAATCTGCAACATTTTAGGTGCAGATAAAATTAAACGCTCTTGAGTGCTGATATCTTTTAAAAACGGGCGTGATCTTGCCTGCGTGTTTAAATCACAATCTCCCAAAATCGCAATCGTTCCCTTTCCCATCCTTTGATAACTATAGTCATAAAAAGACTTTATAAAAGAAGGTTCCAAATTATCATGAACTCTTAGAAGTAAAATATCCTCATCCTTTAAAGCGATTCGTCGAAACAAATTATCTAATTTTTCTTGCATCACAAAGCCTCCCTCCAAATACTTTTTTAATCTAATTGACTGTGGGCGAGCTTACTTGCTGCCGCAGCTGCAATCGCCCCAACAATATCATCAAGGAAGGTATGACAAACGCCTTCTTTGGGCTCATTCAACTCCCCAATAATGCCCGGCTTCACTTTATCAATGTAGCCATAATTCGTTAAAGCAATCGATCCATAGAGATTACAAATACCATAGGCCAAAACTTCATCAATACCATAAAGCCCTTCATCACTATAGATGACCTCACGAATCCAATCATCCCCAAACTCATTACGCTCAACTTGAATATCGATATTAACGCCTGTGAAAAGGGCATGTTGAACTTCTCGTTTTGCTAAAACTCCTTTTACAATCTCACAAATTTCGTCCTCATCGATCACATCTAAGTAATCTTTCTGTAAAAAAACTACACAATCAACAAGATCCTGTAATTCCACGCCTCGTTCTTGCAAAAGGCGCACACTTTTTTCGTACATATTAAGACTCCTTTTCATCTCAGTATGCTATTATTATAGCGTAAATAGAATAAAAAATATACAGGAGGAGAAACGATGGATTATTTACAACTACAAGAAAAACTGAATGCTTATGAACTTGCTCTTGCAAGCATGAACTATGATGCAATGACAATCGCCCCTGAAAAAGGATCCGATTATCGCCAAAATGCAATGGCCTTTTTATCGGGGGAGCACTTCAAAATCTTGATGGATCAAGAAACTGAGAAAATATTAAAACAAGCGCAAAGCGATACCAACCCATATATTGCCAAAAGTGCAGACTATCTTCTTGAGGAAATTCAAAAAATTAAAAACATTCCTTATGATGAATACATTGCTTTTTATAAACTGAGACAAGAATCCCAAAATATTTGGCTCCAGGCTCGCAAAGAAAAGGACTACAGAGTTTTTAAAGAACATTTCCAAAAATTGGTTGAAGGAAGTCTTCAAATGATGCAATACCGTAACAGCTCCATGAACAGCTATGACTTGATGCTCGGAGATTATGAAAAAGGTCTTCGACAGGAAAAGCTCGATGAATTCTTTCAAATTATCAAGGATAAACTGCTCCCCTTCATCCAAACGGTTCTCGACAAACAAGGAGAAAAGCCTGCCTTCCTTGGTGCCTATGTTCCTATTGAAAAGCAAAGAAAAATTACAGAATTACTCACTGAGCACTTGGGTTATTCTCATTCTTTCGGCTATGTTGGAGAATCCACACACCCTTTCAGCCTCACTTTTTCTATCAATGATACACGAATCACGACCGCTTATGATGAACATGACTTCACTTCCAATATTTTTTCGATCATTCATGAGATTGGGCACGCTATGTATAATCATCAAGTCAACGAACAATTGGAAGGCCTCCCTTTGGCCAAAAATATGAGCATGAGCCTTCATGAATCACAGTCGCGTTTTTTAGAAAACAATATTGCTCGAAGTAAAGCATTTTGATTACCGATCTACCCAAAACTTCAAGCCATCATCCCAGAAGTTTTAGCAGATGTCTCACTCGATGACTTCATCTTGGGTATCAACTATGTTGAAAAAAGCAAGATTCGAACCGAAGCAGATGAATTAACATATCCCCTTCATATCCTTGTTCGCTACGAACTTGAACAAGAAATTTTTTCCAATCAAATCAAAAGTTTCGATGATTTAAACCTTCGTTTCAATGACAAAATGAATCACTATCTCGGAGTTGAAATCGAAAACGATCTTGAAGGGATTTTGCAAGATATTCACTGGGCCGATGCTTCTTTTGCTTATTTCCCAAGTTATGCACTCGGCAGCGCCTACGCTGCGCAGTTTTATGCAGCTATGCAAAAAGAAATCCCCATTACACGTCAACTCATGGAAGGGAATTTAAAAGCTATTTTTGTTTGGCTAGAAGACAAGATTCATCAATATGGAGGATTCTACCCAAGTCAAACAATCCTCAAAAAAGCAAGTGGTGAAGAATTTAATCCGGAGTATTTTGTTGATTATCTTATCAAAAAGTATAGTGAGCTTTTAAGCATATAAATAGACATACAGGGGACTCATTGATACGATATAATGCAGAAGGAGGAAATACTTATGACACATACATTACCTAAACTAAAATATTCTTATGATGCTTTAGAACC
>JASLJD010000086.1 GCA_030152625.1 Erysipelothrix sp. | reverse complement strand
TGATGATGGCAAAGCTTTGGGTCCAAAGCAAAAAGAATTTTTGTCTTGGATAGCCGACAAAAAAATCACTACTTACCAAAAAGCACGGGCTCAATACCCGGGTATTCAAAGTCTTGTTCAAAGGGGATTTGTCGAAGAGTTTTACGAAGAGTCCCGTTATCAAAGTCAGTATGTAGAAAAAGAAAAATTTCTCCCTGAATTGCAGAAACAACAAGAAAAAGTTTTAAGTCAAGTTAGATTGAATGAAGCCAAGACCTATCTATTACACGGTGTAACGGGCAGTGGGAAAACGGAAGTCTATCTTCGTCTTGCACAAAAGGTGATCGATCAAGGGGCTTCTGTTTTGATTTTAGTCCCTGAAATTGCCCTGACACCTCAAATGATCGATCGTGTTTCAAGACGCTTTGCCGAAGATGTTGCGATTTACCACTCTGCTTTAAACAATCAAGAAAAATACGAGCAATATATGCGTGTTTTGAATAATGAAGTTCCACTGGTTGTGGGCACACGTTCCGCTGTATTCCTTCCTTTTGATCGCTTAGGTCTCATCGTGATGGATGAAGAGCATGACAATAGCTATAAGCAAAGCCACACACCTTACTATCACACGCGTGATATTGCTCAGTGGCGATCGGAATATCACAGCTGCCCCTTGATTTTAGGGAGTGCCTCGCCGGATTTAGGCAGTTATGCTCGTGCATTGCGGGGACGTTATCAATTGTTGGAGATGCCAGAGCGGATCAATAAAAGTTTTCCAAAAGTTAAACTTGTTGATACAAGAGAAAGTCTTCTGAAACAAGAATCGGCTTATTTAACCCCTGAACTTCTCGAAGAAATTCAAAAACGCCTCGACAAAAAGGAACAGGTAATGCTTTTATTGAATCGAAGAGGTTATTTGCCGGTTTTAAGAAGTGCAGAAACTGGGCAAGTCTTGCATTGTCCTTATTGTGATTTAGCTTTAAAATACCATAAACAAGAAAATATTTTGAAGTGTCATCAATGCGAATACCAAACGCGACAAAACCCTGATAATACCAAGCTTTTGGGACAAGGTGTGGGGACCGAGCGCTTGAGTGAAGCACTTTCTAAACGATTCCCCGAAGCAAAGATCTTACGGATGGATGCAGACACAACACGTCGAAAAGGGAGCCATGAAAGAATTTTGACTGCGTTTCAAAAGCGAGAATATGATATATTAATAGGGACGCAAATGATTGCGAAGGGGATCGATATTGAGAATGTGACTTTGATGGGGATTGTGGATGCGGACAGTGCCTTGGTTTATGATAATTATCGCAGTGTTGAAGAAAGTTTTGCGATGTTATTACAAGCTTCGGGCCGAAGTGGTCGCGGGAATAAGGAAGGCATGGTTTTGATCCAAAGTTTCAATCCGGATCATTATGCTATAATCTGTGCTATCCATCAAAAGTACAAGCATTTCTTTAAACAAGAAATGGCGTATCGAAAACTTGCTCAATATCCACCTTATACTTATTTAATTGCTTTAATTTTTTCCGATGAAGATGAAAAGAAAGTGGATGATTCCGCCCATCGTTTTGAAGCCATGCTTCATCAGAGGAAAATGCGGATTATTGGCCCCAGTCGCCTCCGTCGCTTGTCGGGACGTTATCGGAGTCGAATATTAGTGAAAGGAAGGGATTTAGAGGGTATGATTGAAGAACTGCATGCGGTGATGGCTGTTTATCAAAGCATGAACTTAAGTCAAGTCGTTGTGGATGTCAACCCTTTAAGCATAGAATGAGAAAAGAAGCTTATCATATTTTGAAAGAGATTTTATTTGAAGACAAACATGCTCATCTTGCCTTGCGAGAAAAAACTTTTCCGCCGCAAGAGCAAGATTTTATTACTGCTTTAGTTTACACAGTATTGGATCATTATTTATATTTAGACTATCAAGTGAAGGCCTATGTCGATGATGCCTTAAACAAAGAAGTTCATTTGATTTTAATGATGGGGGCAGCCCAACATTATTATTTTGATCGGGTTCCCGATTATGCGCTGGTTAATGAGTCGGTTGATTTGGTGAAATCGATTGGCTTGGAAAACTTTCATGGCTTAGTGAATGCAGTCATGAAAAAGATTGTTCAAAATCCAGCTCGTGAAATTGAAGGCGATCACTTAGAGAAGGCCAGTATTGAATACAGTTTTCCTTTGTGGATTTTGAAACTTCTATCAGCCCAATATACTGAAGACTTCGCGATAGACTATGCAGCCTATTGCCAAAAGCAAAAACCTTATTATATCCGTCTGAACCCACGACGGGAAGATAAAGAATTGGAAGAACATATTGAAGGAAATCAAGCCTTGTCAAGTCTTTTTCAAACAGACTTTCTTCAAAAAGGCGATGTTTTAATTCAAGACATTAACAGTCAAAGGGTTGTTGAGTATTTAGAACTTGAAAAAGAGATGGCTGTTTTAGATTGTTGCTGCGGTCCAGGCACAAAAACAAGTCAAATCGCCGACAAACTAGGCGATAGTGGGATGATTTTAGGTCTTGAACTGGAGCCGATACGTGCAAAAGAGACAGAGGAACTCTTGGCGAAATGGGGTGTCGAAACACCGCTGCAAATTATCGCTTCGGATGTTTTAGACTTTGAAACATCGGCTCGCTTCGATCGGATCTTAATCGATGCACCTTGTTCAGGTTTAGGGGTTTTATCTCACAAGCCGGATTTACGTTATCGCATTCAACCTGAAGATTTGGATGAACTTGAAGTCTTGCAAGCCAATATTTTGGACCACACATCTCAGTTTCTCAAAGAAGATGGACTTTTACTTTATGCGACGTGTACAATGAATCGAAAAGAAAACGAAGGCCAAGTGGAAAAATTTCTTGAAAGAAATGATCATTTCGTCTTGAAAGAAGAAATCTTTTTAAATCCTTTGGAAACCCAAGGTGATGGATTTTACATAGCCCAGTTGGTGAAGCGAAAGTGAGTGGTACGATGAGATATGTAACAGCAAGTGAAATTGGTTTAGTTCGTGATGAAAATCAAGATTATTTAGCCATCGAAGAAAAAAACGGTGTTGTTTTTGCTTTGGTTGCAGATGGTATTGGGGGTGCGAATGCAGGCTCGCTTGCTTCACGCATGACCGTTAAATTATTAATAAAAGCTTTTAAAAATCACCATGATTTCAGCAGTGTCCAAGCCATCAATGCTTGGTTTCATGATGCGATCACTAAAACAAATGAAAAAGTTTACCAAAAAGCCCAAACGCATTCGAAATATCACGGCATGGGGACAACTTTGGTCGCATTGGTTTTAAGCAAAGATGCTAGCTTGGCCTTTAATATCGGTGACAGTCGAATTTATGCTTATCGAAACGGCGACTTAGAATGCTTGAGCCGTGATCAAACCTATGCTTATGAAATGTATTTGAAAGATCAAATTCGCTTTGAAGATATTGAAAAACATCCGAAACGAAACATTTTGATGAATGCTGTCGGGATAGATCGAAAAATTGTCTATCAGATTATCCATCTCCCCCAAGATTGGGAGCAAGTCTTGATTTCTTCGGATGGTCTTCACTCTTATGTAAAACATGAGCGTATGCTTGAAATCCTAAGCCAATCCTCCCTTAAAGAAAAACGTCAACTTCTCCTTGAAGAAGCTTACCGAGCGGGCGGTTATGACAATATTTCCTTCATCCTCATTGAGGCTGATCGTGATGACTAATCGTATTGGTGGCCGCTATACTATTTTAAAGAAAATAGGTTCAGGTGGGATGGCTGATGTCTATCTGGCTTATGATACCGTTCTCGAAAGAGAGGTAGCGGTGAAAATTTTACGAGGAAGTTTTTCTCAAGATACGGTGGCGCTTTTACGTTTCCAACGTGAAGCGGAAGCTGCTTCGGCTTTAACCCATGAAAATATTGTCGATGTCTATGATGTTGGTGAGGATGATGGGCAGCATTATATTGTGATGGAGATGGTCCATGGGACAACATTGAAAGAACTTTTACAACGTCGTGGAGCCCTTGATAAACACGAAGCAGTGAGCATTATGGAGCAAATCAGCAGCGGCCTTGCCTTAGCACATGATCAAAAAGTTATCCATCGAGATGTGAAACCGCAAAACATTCTTGTGAAATCGGATGGGACGGTTAAGATTGCTGATTTTGGGATTGCTTTAGCTGAGGATGCTTTGCAACTGACACAATCAGATTCTGTTTTAGGATCTGTACATTATCTAGCGCCAGAATGTTCCCGAGGGGAGCAGGCGAGTATTCAATCAGATATTTATGCCCTTGGGATTGTTTTTTATGAGTTGTTGACAGGGAAGGTTCCTTTTCGCGGAGAATCAGCCGTCGAAATTGCGATGAAGCATATGCGTGAACCCTTGCCTTCAGTTTTAGAATTCAATCCAAGCTTGCCCAATTCGATTGAAAATATCATCCGGAAAGCAAGTCATAAAAACAAAGACTACCGCTATAAAAGCATGCACGAATTTCTAGAAGACTTAAACACATGCTTAGAACCCGAAAGAGTGGATGAAGATTTATGGGAAGCTGAAGGGGATCTTGAAGATGATCTGACTTTAGTTTTCGATCAAGTGAACCCGGAAGATTTGAATGAAGACAAAGAGAATCCATCAAAGAAACGAAAGAATTGGCTCTTTGCAGCTTCGATCATCTTTATTGTGAGTCTTGCGATTGGGTTGATTTATCTTTTTGGTGGAAGTCGTGCGGAAACAGAAGTGAAGATGCCAGATTTAAGTGGTAAAAAGGTTGAGGATGCTCGATTGATCTTGGATGAATTGGGTTTGCATGTCAATCCCAATTATCTTTATCAATATTCCGATGAATATGATTATATGGAAGTCATCAGCAGCAGTCCAAGTGCTGGTCAAGAGGCTTTAGTGGGATCGCAAGTTCGTTTGACAGTTTCTCAAGGTAAAACTTATGAAGTTGAAGATTATACCGGGATGATGGTCTCTGAAGTGAAAGATCTCTTAGCGGAACACAATGTTTTAGTACGTATTAAAAAAGAAGCGCGGAGTGATCTTCCGCCAGGGACTGTAATTCGTCAAGAGTTATTGAAACCAGGTGATCGCATTAAACCAGATCAACGTCAAGAAATAGTCTTGGTTGTAAGTTCGGATTTAGAAATCTTTGTGCCAACGGACTTAATTGGCAAACCGATTAAAACAGCAGAAAAAATGATGAATGATTTGGGAGCGAAGGTTAAACTAGAAAAGCTTTCAAGCTCACAATTAAGTCTGAATGACTTAAACAACATTGATTATGAAGTGGTCGTTCGATCCAATCCGATGCCTGGAAGTTATTATGTGCAAGAAGACGATAATTTTGTTGTTCTCTATTATTATGCAGAAAGTGATCGTCCAAAAGAAGAACATGAAGAAGATGCTTCGGAACCAAAGCCGGAACCCAAGCCTGAAGAGGCCGAAGAAGTCGGAGAAGCGGAAGAAGTAGAACAAGAGGAGGAAACAGATGCCAACTAAAAAAAGTTTTATCACATCGATTGTTTCGAATAGGTATCATGTTTATCATGAAGGTGAAATTGTGGAGGCGATTGCTCGTGGACGCTTACGCTTGAAGGAAAAACCCCGTGTGGGCGATTGGGTTGAATTGACACAAGATGAAGAAGGCACCTTCTTAATCGATCGTCTTTTAGAAAGAAAAAATACTTTGACACGTCCTTTTGTCGCCAACGTCGATCAAGTTTTGATTGTGACTTCGATGCGCGAACCCGATTTTTCTTATCGTCTTTTAGATCGTTTGCTTTTCCTTGTTTCCTATGAAGGCATCGACCCGGTGGTGATTATATCAAAAACAGATTTAGCAAGCCCAAAAGAGCTTGCTGAAGTGCTTCAAGAGTATGAAGATGTCTATCCAGTTTACACAACAGGTCAAGATGATGATGCTTTTGAGATTGAAGCTTTGCTTAAAGATAAAGTCAGTGTACTGGCGGGGCAAAGTGGTGTTGGCAAGTCCAGTATTTTAAATCGCATCAATCCTGATTTTGCTTTAAG
>JASLJD010000060.1 GCA_030152625.1 Erysipelothrix sp. | reverse complement strand
GAGGTATAAAGGTAAGCACCTCCAGGACATAAAACAACCGCTGGCATGGCTTTTTTGTACGCATGTTTTTGTCGATAGACTTCCATATAAGCATATTCATCGCCAATTTTTACTTGTTCCATAGTTCCTCCCTTTTCTCATAACAATGATGCAAAGACTTGATAAATTCGCACATGCTTTTTATTTAGCAAATAACATGGTCTTACTTCAATTCTAGCTACAGGCATGCGTCTAAGATTCCTATCATTTAGAGTTTAAAAACATTTAAATATCATCCACTTTGAAAAGTAAATCCTTTTCAACTTTCTCTTTTAAGCTTAAGACATTTTCTTCAATCGCATCCACCACTTCTTGAAAGACTTCTTCAGATTCTCCGCTTGGATCAGGTAAAGCCCAATCTCCTAAATAATGAGCCCCTATTTGCGGACAAATGAAGTCACATCCCATTGTGGCATAAAAATCGATGTCCTTAAGCTCTGATATGTGCTGAACCGTTTGATTTGCTTTCATATCATAGTTATAACGTTTCAAAATATAACGATTCGCATCTTCTTGAATTTCTCTTGACATATCGATGCCAGCTGAAAAACTTAGAAATTGATCCTTTGCTAAAACACGACTAATGGCTTCAGCCATTTGACTACGACATGAATTGTGTACACAAATAAAGGCAATCTTGATCATATTTCCACTCCTATCTTTATCTATTCTAAACAATCGTGTATTTTATCCGGAAATCTTTTTCAAAATTTCAGCCCATCCTATTCATTTTCTTAATCATACTTATATTATACATGCATTGAGAAGGTATCGCGACAATTTTAAAAATACTTTCGGATTTCCACCTCTGATTTTGCAAAATAATTCGTCTTATCTCATATCTATTTACAGTCTTCTTTTCCACATTAAAAACGAGCAAAAGCTTGTTTTTAAGCTTCTACTCGTTTAATTTGAGATTTGACTAAAATTGAGAACAAAATAATGTCTTTAAATCAGCAATAAAAAGATCTTTTATTTAGGTTAGTAAGGACGCAAAGCCACCATCAACTGGAAGCTCAACACCGTGAATATAGCTTGCCTCATCAGAAGCTAAGAAAAGAGCTGCTTGAGCAATGTCCATTGGATCAGCAATCTTGCCTGACTCACGATTAAGAGCAATGAGATTACTGAATTCTTCCAATTCTTCTTCACTGAGACCTGCCAGCATATCGGTCATGATAACACCAGGATTAATGGCATTAACGCGTACACCGTATTGGCCTAATTCCAAGCCAACTTGTAAGTTTAAAGCCCGAATTGCTCCCTTGGAAGCTGTGTAATTAGCATTATCACCAACAGCCCTGTTGGCTACAATCGAGGATATATTAACAATTGAGCCTGATTTTTGTTTTTTCATCACATCAGCAACCGTCTTTACACCTAAAAAGACCCCCGCCACATTGACATCCATCACTTTCTTCCATGTTTCCAAATCAATTTCTTCTACAGGAAGCTGCTTGCCTAAAATCGCGGCATTATTGACCAAGATATCAATACCTTCAAATCTTTCTAGCGTTTTTTCTTTGACTGTTTTCCAATCTTCTTCGAGCGATACATCTTGTTTAATCGCAATCGCTTCGCCACCTTCTTTAAGGATTAAGTCAACGCTTTCTTGTACTGACTTTTCATCGATATCTGTCGCCACAACCTTGGCTCCCTCTTTTGCAAAGAGCTTGGCCGTTGCTCGACCAACACCTGTTCCTGCACCCGTTACAATTGCAACCTTACCTTCTAATCTTTTCAAAACGTATACCTCCTTGATTTCACATCTCATATCAATGCTTCCTATTTTAAGGCTAAGTCTTAAAAACAAGCCTTTTCATTGGGAAACAAGGACCCTCAAAATACGTTTTTTATTTGTAAAGATAGCATAACATTAGTTTGTTTGTTAATCAAATCACATATACATAAATTATCATCTTTTGAACATCTATAAAAAATAAAAAAGATAAAAATAAACAGTATAAAAAGAGGAACAGATGATACAATAAAGCTGTTTTTAAAGGAGAAGATAAAATGAATATGAAGGAAGAAAGTCATGCAGGCGAAAAATTCCTAAATCGTCTTGGGGGGCTCAATGCATCCATTCGTGATCATTTAGAACCATCTTATCGAAAACAATACAATATTCGGAGATTTTTATTATCCGTTTTCTTGTATGCTCTTATTATATCCATCATGATTGAAGGTTCTGGAAACTCGTTTTTGAGTCCAAGAGGTCTCTTTGCCTTAGTCTGGTGTTTTTTAGCTTGGCGCTTTTGGCATTATGCTTACTGGAGTTTCCAAGGAGGCTTCATCCATAACTTTGTTACTAATCTCATCCATTTCGGAAGCATCGGGGCCCTGATTTGGAAGATCTTTGTACAGAACTTTTTAATTATGATCTGGATTACACTGATTGCACCCCTTAGCGGTATCAAAACTTGGCTTAAAGCCGTGAAACATGATAAAATTCTTTATGTCGAAAATCAACGCCATGATGTTTGGCAATAAATAAAAGTAAAAAGGTGACTGAATAAAATCAGACACCTTTTTTGTACGTTTTTTTTATGATCATAACTTACACCTCTTAGCAAGCTTAAATGTTTCTTTGCCAAATAGTATAAAAAAAGATGATCCAGGAAATGATGAATCATCTTCATGAGTAAACGTTCTATAGCAAAAATATACTTTCGCGTGCTAAACATCCCTACGCCCACTCAAGCACAAGATTTGTCTCTCTATTCCCTACAGTCCTAAATAGAGGACATTTGAGCGTTGTTGTTCCGATTATTCCCCCTATTCCCATGGTTACCAGACTTTTTAACA
>JASLJD010000052.1 GCA_030152625.1 Erysipelothrix sp. | reverse complement strand
CATTAAGAAAGAGAAGATGACTTGCATCGTATATTGCATAAAGGCCATCATATCTCCAATTTGCAATAAACCTTCTGAAATTTCTTTTGATCCAAACCAGATAATCGCTAAAATCGTTACATTCATGATGAGCATCATCATCGGCATCATCAAGGCCATAATTCGGTTTAGGAAAAGATTGATATCGGCCCTTTCTTTATTCACCTCATCGAAGCGCTCTGCTTCAAAGGCATGATTATCAAAAGCACGAATAACCATTACACCGCTTAAATTTTCACGGAAGACCTGGTTTAATCGGTCTGATATCTTTTGAATTAATTCAAAACGGGGAACTGCCAAAATAAATATTATTAAAAGTAAGATACTCAAGGCAAGAATCGACATCAGTAAAATCCAAGTCAAATTGGCTCCTTGACGTAAAATCATCACAACGCCACCAATTGCCATCACTGGCGCATAGAAGAACATGCGCAAGCTCATAAGAAGAACTTGCTGGATTTGATTAATATCATTACTTGTTCTGACAACTAGACTTGAAGCACTGAATTCATCCAGCTCATTACCGACAAAGCCTTGTACTTTCGAAAAGAGATCGCGTCTTAAATTCTTAGCAAATCCCGATCCAATGCGCGAAGATACAAAAGAAACTGCGATCGTTGCAAGCATGCCTAGAAGTGTGAACAGCATCATCTGTATGCCTGTTTTTTGAATATAGCTTTGCTGTAAGCTGTTCATATCTTCGCCCAGCTCTTGATAAAATCCCTTCGCTAACCAAACGCCTGTTTGCTTTTTGAGACTGTCTTCCATCGCTTGAGCTTTAGTTTGTTCTTCTTCTAAATCCGCTTGCATAAAATATGCTGTCATCGGATACAGTTCGCTGATATCAAAGTCATCATCGGACTCCACATCAATATCAAGCATAGCCGTATCAGAAGCTTGCTCTTCAAAATGATATAACAAAGTCCAAGCTGCCTCACCAAACACAAGATCCAATTCCTCTCGGTCAATATCTTCTTTCAATAGAAGTTGATCGCTTTGTGGATCTTCTACGTAGACATCCCTTAAAAGACTTCGTTTTTTTTCTGGAAGAAGAGAAGTGATTAGAGCTAAACCTTCTTCACTGATTCGTTCTGGGCTTGCGTGTTCAATACCTGTTTGCTGGATACCGACATTCACAATATCTGACATATAGTTCGGTAATTTCAAATCTGCAAAGGCTTGGACAAAAAGCATGCCCACCGTAATAAATATGAGTAAAACAAATGGTTTCAAATGTGAAAAAATTCGTTTCATCATCTCGCCTACTTTCTACAAAAATAAAAAGCATATGCATGCTTACCACATATGCTTTGTAACCCTAACTGTCTCTATTATAACGATTATCGCTTCAAGAGACAATCGTTTCACCTTCAAAGTAAATCTTTTTTTACAGAATTTTTTGAAGTTAAGATTATCAAAAAAATTAAAGAAAAAGTTTGCAAACAAAGCAAACTTCTTACAAACTTTCTAATTTAGCGTTGGCGCGGCTGAAAGGAATCGAACCTTCGACCGAGTGCTTAGGAGGCACTTGCTCTATCCCCTGAGCTACAGCCGCCTATTCTTGATATTTTTCTTTTAAAGCTTTTTCAACATTTTTAGGAACAAAATGGGATAAGTCTGCTTCATAGTGCGCTAATTCTCGAGCCAAAGAAGATGAGACATAAGAGTATTCGGGTGATGCAATCAAAAAGATTGTTTCTAGATCGGGAGCCAATGTACGATTGGCTGTTGCTTGTTGAAGCTCGGTTTCATAATCCATGACAGCACGGATACCGCGAATCAATGTTGAGCAACCCTCTTCTCTTGCAAAATCGATGGTTAAGCCTGAGCCAACTTTCACTTCGACATTATCCAAGTGTGATACCGCTTCTTGAGCCATCTTTAAACGTTCATCCATACTGAAGGTTCCTTGCTTTTGATCGTTTTTCATAATAGCCACAAGAACTTCATCGAACAATTTAGAACTTCTTTCAATCAAGTCCAAATGACCAATCGTTATGGGATCAAATGAGCCCGGATACATCACTTTCATTTTTTAAACACCTCTTTTTACTTATCTTATTATACATGATTTGAATGCATAAAAAAAGCGCATCCTTGATGCGCTGGAAATATCACCTATGAAAAGAATGGAAGGAAATGTCAGAGGAAATAGAGATTTTGTGATATTTCGTTTTATTATGTATAGATGTGATGGGCATCTATGTCTCTATTATAGTCATCTTTGAAAATAAGTCAAGTCCCTTTCATTCTTTTTTCATGAAAATTTTACATTCGATGAAAATTTACATTTGTTTCATGATTTCCCTTACATTCTCTTGAAGTTCTTCGAGTTCATTCTCATCAGGATCCCATTGGATCTTATAAGTAGCAATCACTTTAGCGCCATAAGCTTCGACCTCATCTTGCCAGTCAAGAAGCCATTGTCCGCCACCCCAGTCATAGGAACCGAACAAAATGCATTCCTTGCCCTCCAAATGTGGTTTCAAATCTTCAAAAAATGGCCTAAATTCAAACTCTTCAATACTTTCAGCCGTCATTGCTGGACATCCTAGAAAAATACGATCGGCCTCTGAAACAGCTTCAAGCTCAGCATCCGAAACAAAATCATAAATAAGATCCGCATCATATTGTTCTAAAACATCCGCGATGCTTTCAGCCATCATCTCCGTATTCCCCGTTCCACTCCAGTAGATAAGTGCTAATTTTTTTCCCATGCTAACCTCCTAAAAAAATAAAAATGTTAGACGAAGCTAACATTTTTAATCACCTAAAATTTCTTTCACTGTTTCAATAACAGATTTTCCATCCATTGTTCCATAAGCTCTCATATCAATAACTTCAACCGGTTTGTCAGGAAGTTGTTTTTGAACAGAACTTAAGTTAAAACGAACTTGAGGACCTAATAAAATAATGTCTGCATCGGCCCCAACTCTTGATGCCTCACTCACTGAGTGTGCTGATACGCTCGCCTCATAACCTGATTCGTCAGCATATTCTTGCATTTTCTTAACAAGAATACTTGTTGACATACCTGCTGAACATAAAAGTACAATTTTTCTCATAATATCCTCCTTTTGTCTTATTGAATTTTCTTGTGAATATCAATCAATTCTGCTGCAATGATTTTGAGCACTTCTGCACTCATCATTTGGTCTTCAGCATGAATCAACAATAAGTTAATTTCTGTTGAGCCTTCATTTTGGGCTTCCTGTTGAATGAGCTTAGCATGAACACGGTGTCCTTCGACAAATTGTTCTTCGCCTTCTGCCATCAACTCTTCAGCGCGATCGAAATCACCTTCTTTGGCTGCTGCAATTGCTTCCACAAAGCTTGAACGAGCAGCACCATTAAATGAAATCATTTGAAAACTTAATAATTCGATACCTTCCATGACTACTCTCCTTTTCTTATAAAGTTATTATAACACATTTTTTATTTTTATAACACATATCAAAGCTTATTTTGTGATATGATATTTATAGATAGAAACGAGGTTGATTTTTGATGAAACTATACATCAAACAACATGTTGTCTCCATTCGAGATAGCTTTGAAATCCTTGATAGCAAAAATAAAAAAGTCTTCACTGTTAAAAGTAAATTATTAAGCCTCGCACAACGTTTTAATCTTTTTAATCACAGAGGAAAGAAAGTAGCCAGTATTCGCCGGCAAATCTTCAATATTATGCCACGCTATAC
>JASLJD010000048.1 GCA_030152625.1 Erysipelothrix sp. | reverse complement strand
GCAGGTAAGGCTTCGACATAAAGGAAATGATAAAGCAATTCCCAAGTGTTCGCTCCCAGAGACATCGCCGTATGCACAACTTCTTTAGGAACAGCGTTCAATGATTCTTCAATCTGTCGAGCAAAAAGCGTGATACCAATGATGGAAAGGGGAATCATTGCAGCCACCGTTCCTAAGGATGTGCCAACAATTTTTCGTGTAATCGGAATCATGGCAATGACAAAAAGCATAAAGGGGAAAGAGCGAATAACATTTAAAATTACATTGATCATTTGATAAAGATGTTTTCGTGGACGAACCCCGTTTGGATGACTGAGATAGAGGTAGCTTCCCAATGGCAATCCGATTGTCAAAGAAAAAAAGGATGAAACGACAAGCATTTCTAAAGTTTCAATGACAGCTTTGACTATTTCTGGAAAGAAACTTTGGATCATAAGCTCATCACTTCCGATACCATCTCAAAATAAGATTGCTGATTTTGCTCGTTTTCGTGTTTACTCACCGGGACAATCCCTTGTAACTTCCCCTCCTGCATAATTGCGACTCGATCGCAGATTGCTTTAGCTGCCCTCAATTCATGGGTTACCAAAACAATGCTTGTTTGAAAATCTTCTTGAATACGCTTAAGAAGCTTTAAGATATCTTGCCCGGTCTTTTGATCTAAAGCACTGGTCGGCTCATCACACAGTAATATTTTAGGTCGAGTGACAATGGCACGTGCAATCGCTACACGCTGTGCTTCCCCGCCACTTAATTCCTTAGGGTAATGATTTTTTTTATGACAAAGCCCGACAAATTCAAGTGCTTCCAAGACTTTGTCATCGTAGTATTTACGCTTTCTTAAACGCAAGGGCAGGGCAATATTGTCATAAACCGTTTTGTTATACAATAGATTATAGCTTTGAAAGATGACGCCAATATCTTTACGAAGATTTCGGAGTGATGTATCACTGAGTTTAGAGACATCTTTCTGCTCAATATAGATCTTTCCCTGGTCTTGTTTTTCAATTTGATTAATCATTTTTAAAACACTTGATTTCCCAGCACCACTTTCGCCTAAGATACCAAAAATCTCTGCTTTTCCGATATGAAAGCTTAGATTTTCAACGGCATTGGGCGTGTTTCTGTAAGATTTACTGACATTTTCGAATCGAATCACACAAATCCTCCTTAACCACTGTTTAATTATAAATTATTTTGTAAAAAAATCATTGTATATGCATTATGCTCACTTTTTGACAGAAACTTCGTTATAATTGAGCTAAGGAGGATTGATCATATGTCAAATACAATCTATAAAACAAATGTCTTCAATCTAAATGGTACCGATGGTTATGTGGAAAGCGATGACGGTTTGCATCTTGAGGTGGCATCGGTCAGCGATTCCACTCGTGAAGGAACCAACCCGGAACAACTGATCGGGATGTCTTGGGCAACGTGCTTAAATTCAACGATGCGTGCACTTCTTAAAGCAAGAAAGATCGAAGCCAATAGCAAGGTTCGTGTTGAAGTTTCTTTCAAGCAAGAAAAAGCGATGTCCTATTATTTTGAATTGCATGCTTATGCATCCATCGAAGGGATGAGTGCAGAGGAAAGTCTTAAGATTGCAGAGCAAGCACATCGTCGTTGCCCAGTATCGAAATTAATGGAAGGCAGCGAAACAGTCTTTGTGCATGCAGAGGCTTACGAATAGAAACGATTTTTCTAAGTTCTTTGGGCTTTTGATGGATCAATTTTTAGAAAATGATTCATTAAAAGCCTTTTTTTTAAAATTAGGACTATACAAATAAAAAAAAAGGTGTATAATATACTATGGTTATGGGGCTTTAGCTCAGCTGGTAGAGCGCTTCGCTGGCAGTGAAGAGGTCACCGGTTCGATCCCGGTAAGCTCCACCATGCCGACTTAGCTCAATTGGTAGAGCAGTTGAATCGTAATCAAAAGGTTGGGGGTTCAAGTCCTCTAGTCGGCACCATAAAAAATCAATCAGGGGAGATAGCGAAGTGGCTAAACGCGGCTGACTGTAAATCAGCTCCCTCAGGGTTCGGCGGTTCGAATCCGTCTCTCCCCACCATCCACTCGCTCCGTTAGCTCAGTCGGTAGAGCAACAGACTTTTAATCTGTGGGCCGTAGGTTCGATTCCTACACGGGGCACCATGTTATAAAAACAATAACCCACATTAGTGGGTTTTCTTTTTTTATCGAAGTGCAGCTTCTTGTTAAATTAAAATCATTGACTATCTTTTTTATTTGTATTAAAGTATTAATACAAAGAGGTGATAACAATGTCCGATACAATGAAAATGTTTTTAGGTATTCTTGGCGCAGGTATTTTCTTTACTGCCTGGAGTTATTTTAAAATTTCTGCCTTTGCGAAAGTATTTAAAAAAGAAAAGAAACAAGTGGCGTTGATTGATCTTGTCTTAAGAAGATCCGAATCCGGCTTCTATCAACTCGTTGCTGGGATTTTATTGATTCTTTTTTCTTTTATTTACTTAGCGATTAATCAATAATCAAATAAAAATAAATGCTCAGAACTCTAACCCATGCTTGTTTTACAAGCATGGGTTTTTTGCTGTCTTATTTTTTTTAGAAAAGGACGTTCTATTTATGATCTTTCTTTAAAAATATTGCTCAATCAGGTTTCTTATTTTTTTTTTACAAAATCCTGTATTTCCAAAAGCCAATAAAAGAGCGTACTTCTTGTTGTGATTCATGAATTAAC
>JASLJD010000038.1 GCA_030152625.1 Erysipelothrix sp. | reverse complement strand
GTTAATTTCGGATCGATGAACATCGATCAAGTTTATAAAGTCCCCAATTTTGTACGACCAGGTGAAACTTTACAAAGCGAAAGTTTAGAAATTAATCCAGGTGGTAAGGGTTTGAATCAGTCGATTGCGATTCGTCGTGCGGGACAAGAAGTATATCATGCTGGTATCTATGGACAAGATGGTGCATTTCTCAAGGAATATCTTGAGACGAATCAGGTCTATACTCAGTATTTGAAAAAGAAAAACCTGAAACAAGGTCATGCCATGATTCAGGTGGATGCTTCAGGAGAAAACAGTATTCTTCTTTATGAAGGTTCCAATGGTGCCCTTAAAGAAGACGATATCGATGCCGTCTTCAAAGAACTTGAAAAAGGCGATTGGATCGTTTTACAAAATGAAGTCAACAGACTGGATTATATTGTTAAAAAGGCTCATGAGAAAGCCTGTCGTATTGTTTTCAACCCCGCCCCAATGAACGAGAAAGCACTCGCCATCGATTTATCACTTATTGACTGGTTGATTGTCAATGAAATCGAAGGACAAACGCTTAGCGGTAAGAAAGAAGCCAAGGCAATCATGGAAAGCTTAAGCCAGGCTTATCCGAAACTCAACATTATTCTTACTTTAGGAGCCCAGGGGAGTCTTTGTTGGAGTGCTAGTAAAACGTATTACCAAAAGGCAATACCGACCAATGTCTGTGACACAACAGCTGCTGGTGACACCTTTATTGGCTATTTTGTGGCAGGTTTATTAGCGGGTTTATCTGTTTCGGAAAATCTTCATAAAGCCTCCGTAGCATCGAGTTTATGTATTGCAAAAGAAGGTGCAGCACCTTCAATCCCCTATGAAAAAGAAGTCTTAAATCAATTAAAAGGAGGAAATAAAAATGAATAAGCAGATTAAAAAATTATTGGTGTTTTTATTGGTTATCACGGTTGTATTAACAGGTTGCTCAGAAGGAAGCGATGGCGAAGATGATGACAAAACGAAAATAGTGCTCTTATTGAATGGTTATCTTGGCGATCTTGCTTGGTATGACGCTTCCGCTGCAGGTATCAACAGCATTAAAGAAAAATATCCTGACGAAGTGAAGGTCCAAGTCATTGAAATGACCACCGATGAATCAAAATATGATTCCATTATTACCGATGTTTTAAGTGAAGACTGGGATGTTGTTGTTGCGGGATCATGGACGATGATGGAGTATATTGAGAAAGCAGCTAAAGATTATCCAGAGAAGGAGTTTTGGTTCTTTGATGAGCCGCTTGAAGGTATTGAGAATGTTTACAGTATCAGTTACAGCGCTAACGAAGGTTCGTTTCTAGCTGGCATGGCTGCAGCAACTGTTTCTGAAACAGGCGTAATTGGTTTTATTGGCGGGGAAGATTCAACCGTTGTGAATGACTCTTTAGTTGGTTATTTAGAAGGAGCACGTCATGTCAATCCCGATATTCAAGCAATCATTTCTTACACCGGTGATTGGGATGATTCTGCAAAAGGAAAAGAACTTGCACTTGTACAATATAACTCGGGTGCTGATGTTATCTTCCAACTTGCATCGAATGCTGGTGTAGGTTTATTTGAGGCCGCCAAAGAAGTGAATAAGATAGCCATTGGCTCGGATACGGATCAATCCCTCCTCTTTGAAGAAAGCGATCCAGAAAAAGCCGATGTCATTATGACCAGTTCCCTTAAGCAAGTGGACGTGTCCTTACTCAGAGCTTATGAACTTTATCGTGAAGACAAATTGCCTTATGGCGAAGTGGAATATCTCGGTTTAGATGCTGGCGCAGTCGGTATTGTCGAGAATGAAAAATACAAAGCTTTACTTTCAAAAGAAGATCAAGAAAAAATTCAAAATGCTAAGGAAGACATCGTAAACGGGAAAATCAAAGTATCCTCTGCTTATGGAATGTCAACAGAAGATCTCAACAAGTTCAAAGATGAATTTGTCCGATAAGCGATAAGAAAGAAGGGATGTTGATCTTATGAATGAAGTGCTTAAAGTTGAAAACATGACGAAAATATATCCCAACGGTGTGATGGCAAACGAAGGCATTAACTTTACGGCTATGGAAGGTGAAATCCATGCTATCTGTGGTGAAAACGGTGCTGGAAAATCAACCTTGATGAAAATTTTATACGGCATGGAAGAAGCCAGTTCAGGAAAGATTATCATTCGTGGTGAAGAGGTCAAAATGACCTCTTCATCCGATGCGATTAAACACAGCATTGGCATGGTCCATCAGCATTTTATGTTGGTACCTTCCCTGACCGTTGCTGAAAATGTGGTCCTTGGTATGGAGCCGACTAAAGGCGTGAAACTTGACATGGAAGAAGCGATTCGCCTCACAGAAGCTGTTTCAGAAAAATACAATTTACCGGTCTCAGCAACAGAAAAAGTTGAAAATCTATCGGTCGCCTTGAAACAAAGAGTGGAATTGATTAAAGCCTTGTTAAAAGGAGCTGATATTCTCATTCTTGATGAGCCGACAACAGTTTTGACTCCCCAGGAAACGACTGAACTTTTTCGCGAACTGAAAAATTTAAGAGATCAAGGTCATACGATCCTTTTTATTTCGCATAAGTTAAATGAGGTTAAAGAGCTTTGTGATCGTATCAGCATCATGCGTGCTGGGAAGATGATTGAAACAGTGGATGCTGACGATGTGAGCGAAGCAGATATTTCACGTAAAATGGTTGGTCGCGATGTTGTTGAGCATGTAGATAAAAAAGAAGCTGAAATAGGAGCGCTTGTTTTAGAAACCTCCAATTTAAGCCGTTTCAATGCTTTTGGAAAAAAAGAATTGGATCAAGTTAGTTTAAAAGTTTTCGCAGGAGAGATTTTAGGTTTAGCGGGTATTGAAGGCAATGGTCAACATGCTTTCATTGAAGCACTGGCAGGTATGCGAAAAGTTCAAGACGGTGAGATTTACTTCCAAGAAGAAGAAATTACCAACAAAAGTATCCGAGAAATTAGAGACTTAGGCGTTGCGCATATTCCAGAGGATCGAATGATCAACGGGAGTGCAGGGGAAATGAGCATCGCGCAAAATATTTTGGCTGGAAATCAACGCAAAGAAGCTTATACATCGAAGTTGTTTTTAAACAATGACTATATTCGTAAGGTTGCTGAAGACTTGGTTGAAGAATATGCCGTTAAATGCAGTAACATCGATCAAAATATTAACATGCTTTCCGGAGGGAACATTCAAAAAGTAGTGGTTGCAAGAGAGTTTTCTTCCGATCCCCATTTGATTTTGATTGATCAGCCAACACGCGGTATCGATATCGGAGCAGCGATGTTCATTCGTAATCGCTTGGTTGAATTGCGTGATGAAGGCAAGGCGATTATTCTCAATTCAGCTGACCTCAATGAGGTCTTGGAATTGTCGGATAGTCTGATTGTCTTTCATGAAGGAAAGATAGCCGCTTACTTCACAGATACCACTCTTCTTACGGAAGAAGAATTGGGTCTTTATATGCTAGGTCTCAAAAAACAAAGTCAAGAAGAAATTGAGGTGCTTTTCAATGAGCGTGTTTAAAAAGAAGAAAAAGGGTCAAAAACAAAAAAGCTATGACCTCTTGGATAAGAAAATTAATATCATGCGTACATTCCTGGCAATTGGAATCGGTTTAGCTTTATCGATTGTGATTATCTTCATTGTCAGTGACAATCCGCTTCTTTCGATTCGTTATTTTATCTTTGGTCCGCTGATGAATAAAAATAATTTTTATGGTCTGGTGGTTATGTGGATTCCCATTGTCTTTACAGGGCTTGCGGTGAGTATGATGTTCAGTGCGAATCAATTCAATCTTTTTGCAGAAGGAGCTTTCTTTTTTGGTGGGGCAGTTGCCACCATGCTCAGTCTTTCCATGAATTTACCCAAAGGCATCCATGCATTTGTTGCGATTTTGGGAGCCAGTTTAGTGACAGGGATCATCGGTGCAATACCAGCGATCATGAAACATCGCTTGAATTC
Source organism: Erysipelothrix sp. (assembly GCA_030152625.1). GTDB lineage: Bacteria > Bacillota_I > Bacilli_A > Erysipelotrichales > Erysipelotrichaceae > Erysipelothrix. The sequence goes on along the minus strand of JASLJD010000038.1, from coordinate 1,361 downwards.
ATCGGAAATGGTCGCTTCGATCATGTTGAATTATATTGTGATGTATCTAGGTCTTTTTCTCATCAGTGCTTTTTTCCGTGATGCAACAGCCGGAAGTGTTGTTTCCTTAGAACTTCCTGAAACAGCTCGTTTAAATGAGTTGATTCCTCGCAGTAACATTCATATTGGTTTTTTCATCGCTCTTGCCTTTGTCGTGATTGTTTATCTTTTTATGTATCATACACGTTGGGGCTATGAAATTCGCTTAGTTGGAAAAAATGCCCAGTTTGCTGAGTACTCTGGCGTAAAAATTGGCTTTATCACGATTTTATCACAAATTTTAGGAAGTGCTTTAGCGGGTGCTGCAGGTGCTATCGACACCCTCGCTCTCTATTCGCGTTTTTCTTGGACCACCCTTACGAATCATGGTTGGGATGGTGTGACCTTGGCGATCATCGCTCAAAACAATCCAAAGTATATTCCTTTGGCGGCTTTCTTTCTGGCCTATCTAAGAAAAGGGGCGGATTTGATGTCCATGAAAACGGGAATGCAAACAGATTTCGTATCCATTATTCAAGCTGTTATTCTTGTATTCTTGCTTGCTCAAAACTTTCTTTCTAAATACAAGCAAAAACAAGTTGAAAAGCTCACACAAAGTCTTAAAACCGAAGGAGGCTGTTAAAGATGGAAAATATCATGAATCTTGTTTTCACAGAAAGCTTTGCTTTCTCAGTGATTCGTCTTACAACACCGCTGCTCTTCGCTACCCTTGCCTCAGTGATTTCTGAAAGAGCGGGTGTAGGGAATATCACGATGGAAGGGACGATGTTGATTTCGGCCTTTGTCGGTGTTGTGGTTTCAGCTTACAGTGAAAGTGCTTGGTTGGGCTTTTTAGCCGCAGTGCTTGCTGGCGCTTTAACAGGTTATCTTTTGTCTTATATTATTTTTAAACTCGATGTTGATGCAACCCTTGCAGGGCTCAGTATCAACATGATTGGCAGTGGTGGAACGGTTTTTGTTCTTTTTGCCTTGACAGGTATCCGTGGTATTTCTACTTCTTTAAGCAGCAAGGTGATGCCCAACATTGCGCTTCCATTGATTCACGATATTCCTGTGATTGGTGCTATTTTCTCCAATCATAATATCATTACCTATTTTGCTTTTATTTCTGTTTTTCTCATTTGGTTTTTACTTTTTAAAACGAAACTTGGTTTACGCATTCGAGCTGTTGGGGAATATCCTGAAGCGGCTGAATCGGTCGGAATCAGTGTCTATCGTACGAAAACAATCGCTTTGATTATTGCAGGTGTTTTATCGGGTATGGGCGGTGTTTATATGTCCATGGCTTATGTTTCCTGGTTTGTGAAAAACATTACGGCAGG
>JASLJD010000006.1 GCA_030152625.1 Erysipelothrix sp. | reverse complement strand
ATAAATACCGCTAAGAATAAGCGCTATCAGCAATACAGTATAACGAATGATTTTCAGCAAATTATGTTCAAACATACAGCTCAGCTCCCTCCATTGGCTTCCATACTTTAGATCCTCTTGATGCGATCGAGTAATGGCCTTCTATTCAAAACTGTAGTCTTCTATATTTTACAGAATAGTAGGCTGTTTATGGTGTTTAAATTCACAAAGTGTGATAAAAATAAAAGAGCTTTGCTTCTTGTGATGAAATCGAAATTTTTATTCAAGTTCAATGAGAGATTTGATTACATTTTTCCCGATAAAACTTAAAATTATTTCTGGGCAATCCTTCTAATAATTCCATTCAATCGATACCGCTGAGCGCATCATCATGTAAGCAAGTTCTTTCGTTTTTCGATCTTCTATTAATGAGCCCAAATGTTCATTGCAATAAGGGCAGTAGAGTCGTTTTTCCAATGGTTCCAAAGAAAAACTTGCTTTACTGATGCGTTCAAGATGCATGCGAAGAAGATTACCTTTGCCGACTTTTTGATAATGAGCAATCGCCTTTTTACAATAATTACAATAGATGGTCGTTGGTAAAGCTGATTTCACTTTACGATAATAAGGATTTTTATTCATTTTATCACCCATAGCTATTATCGCATAGGATCTGATTCTTGCAAAAAAAATTAGCGCAATTGAAGCTCCAGATAAACAAACTCTGCCTTACTGAAAAGTCGATACGGAACCGCCCAATTTCCTAATCCTGAGCTTACAATTAAGTGAAAGTCATCTTGTTTATAATGACCATAAACATAGGATGAAATTTTTTTCATCAGAGGATTTAATAAACGAAACGGTACAAATTGCCCCGCATGAGTGTGGCCTGATATTTGCAGATCAATCTCTTTTGAGTCGAGAGCTTCTTGATGATGCGGGCGATGATCAAGGAGAAGCATCGGATAATCCTTGGGAAGATGATCTAAAATCGACGATAAGGAAGACCTTTGACCCTCATCATCTCTTCGACCAATAAGATAGAAAGAAGCATCAAGTAAAATCGCCTCGTCTTCCAAAACATGAATTCCCGCTCGTCTAAAGTGTTGGATATTTCCTTCAATGTCGATGTATTCGTGATTGCCTTCAATATAATACGTTCCCAATCTCGAATTAATTTGTTTTAAAAGCTTAGCAACCATTTCTTTGTCTTCTTCCTTGCTTCCTTCATCAAAAATATCCCCTCCTAAAAAAACAGCATCCAATTCCAAGCGATTTATGGAGGCTATAAAGGTTTCAAGTCTTTTCAAATCCCAAGAAACTCCAAAATGTAGATCAGAAAGATAAACTATTTTTAAATCTTTTGCCTCTTTCCCTTTAGCATCAATGCGTACTCGATAAGGACTCATCTTGAATTCTTTGGCATTGAGATACGCAGAAGCAGCAATAAAAAAGGACAAAATAAAAATCCAAAGATCAATGGGAAGTATTTCTGTTTTGAAAATATTTTTAAAAAGGAAATCATAAATTAAGCGAAGGGCAAAGCTAGCGTGCAAAAAAACAAGGTAGAATCCTGCCAATATGGCTTGGACTTTAGCATAAGCCTGCTGTTTTTTGCCAGTATAAAATCGATAGAAGTAAAGAATTGCATTTACGAGCATAAGACTGTGTATGATAATATAAATACTTTGCTTTAGATAAACATAGTTGCTGAAATCAATTTGAAAGTAACGAAACAAAAGATAGGCATTCATTGTGGAAAAAAGAAGAAGGACGGTCATCCATCCTTTCGTAACTTGTTTACTCATCCTATCACCCTTTCTATTTATGAGCTGAAATCATTATACGCTTTTTCTAAAAAACTTCCTGTGTTCTGCCCTCACAAACTTCTAAAAAGGATCAACTGTCTTTCTTCGAGCTTTTTGTCGAAGCTTTCGGTATAATAAAGTACAAGGAGTGGTTCAATGAATCAAACAATCCATACAATCTTCAATCATCGAAGTATTCGAAAATTCAAGGATGAAAAACTCGATGAGGAAATCATTTCAAAACTGGTCGATGCTGCTCGTCATACTTCAACCAGTAATTTCATGCAATCTTATTCTGTCTTAAGCATCCATGATGAAGCATTGAAAAAAGAAATTGCGAAAGTGTGCCAGCAAAATTATGTCGCTGAGTCTGGACATTTATTTATCATGCTTGTTGATCAGCATCGCAATAAACAAATCGCTCAGGAAAACGGTCAAGACACTGAGGTTTTACATTCAATGGATCGCTTTCTTGTTGCTGCAAGCGATGCGCTTTTAGCAAGTCAAAACATGATGATTGCAGCTGAATCAATGGGACTTGGCGGAGTGTTTTTAGGCAGTATTTTGAATGAAGCCGATCAAATAATCGAGCTTTTAAATTTACCTGAACTTACTTTTCCAATCTTAGGGATTGCTCTTGGTTACCCCGATCAAAAGCCTCAAATCAAACCAAGACTCCCTCAGGAATTCATGCACTTTCAAGACAGCTATCCAAAGTATTCTAATCTCAATGAAAAACTTGCGGATTACGATGAAATTGTGCACCAATACTACGATTTAAGAGATGCGAATCGACGCGTTGATTATTTTACTAAACAAATCACCGATGGCATGAATCGAAAACATCCCGGTCGAATGAAATTATTGGAACACATTCAAAAGCAAGGCTTTATTCATTATTAATAAGTCTTGAAGGCAAGTGTAGACTGCTCACACGAGCTTGCCTGGTTGATGAAATTTTTCCCAATATTATCAAATAAAAAAAACAAGCAAAGCAGTGCATTGATCGCTTGCTTTAGAATAAGAACGAATAAAAGGACTCTTTCCTTCTTAAGAAGAAAAGAGTCCTTTTCATGAATATACTTCTGTTGATATTTTCAGAACAATCATTCAGCTACACATTTTTCAAGTGTTTTCTCAATCGAAGCAATCACATCATCTTCATGATAAGCCAAAGCATCCATCGCATCTTTGGGGTCAATGAAGAGATCTGCTTCACTCATTTTCCCACTCACAAGCATATGAATACCGTGTTCAAGACCTTCTTCATCTGCTTCTTTGTCGATTTGACGATAGGCCTCTTCGAGTTGAGAAAAAGGAACGACAGGAATATCCATATCTTCTTGCCCTAAAGCTTTGGCAATCATTTGGTAAAACTCTTGATACTTCATATTCAGACCACCTAGCGCATAGCTATGGGCGTGCTGACCTCTTTCCATTGCCCCTACAGCAGCTTCTGCGACTTGTTGAACGGTCACCATGGCTGTACCACCTTTAAGAGCAGGGTAAAACTTTTGTCCTCGCATTTGATCGACAAACATTTTCCATAATGGCATGCGGCCTTCCATGGTTCCAAAAATGTAAGGAAGTCTTAATGACATCACACGCATGTCTTCGCCCCCCTCTTGGAAAGCAAGCTCTTCTTGTTCCAAACGTGTCTTAGGATAGGCTTGATACTGCAGTCCTAATTCGGGCATCGTCTCTGCAAACTCGGACATATAGGAGCCATAAATAACAAATGCTTTGACTCCATTTTTTGATGATAAGCGTGCTAAGCGCTGTGTCGGTAGAACATTCGCTTGATAGAAGAAATCATAAGCCGGTTTGGATGGGAGCGTTCTTTCATCAGCACCAATTGCATACATCACTGCGTCCACATCTTCAAGAAGTTCTCCAATTTCCTCATCACTCAATTGATTGATATCAAGCAATAAATTCTCAACAGGCATGTTTTTAAACATGTTTTCATTTGGCATGGGCGGAAGAGCCACAGATTTTACCGCATAGCCCTCTTTAACAAGTTCTAGAATTGTATAATAACCTAAAAAGCCTGTTCCGCCTAAGACAAGTATTTTTTTCATCTCTTTGTAACCCCTTTCCAGTCTATTATACCTTGTTTTTCAATTCACAAGGTGAAATTTTCATAAAAGGAGCCGCGAGGCTCCTTTTATTCTTCCGAGGCAATCAAAACTTCAACATAACGTTGCAAAGTCAAATCACTTTTTAAAT
>JASLJD010000152.1 GCA_030152625.1 Erysipelothrix sp. | reverse complement strand
TAACACCATGGCGTGCACAGGTTTCAAAAAACTCATAATTGTCTTCCATATAGCTAAAGATGGTAACTAAAGCGACATCCGCATCACAGGCTTCAAAGACTTCATCCGCATTGTCGTGAATTTTTACGCCTGTTTTAAAGCCGAGGTTCGCAAAGTCTCCCACATCGGTGCCCTTAAGTTCAGGATTGCTATCGATTGCACCGACAACTTCCAGGCCATGATCATAAAGATACTTGATGATGACCTCGGACATTTTTCCACAGCCATATTGGACAACTCTAATTTTTTCTCTATTCATTTTTCATTCCTCCTTGATATTTATTTCACATATAAAGTATAATGTCTATAGTAACTAGAGAGTCAAGGAGGGATTGTGTAAAAATGATGAAAATTGGTGAAATGGCACGTTTAAACGATGTTTCGGTTCAAACACTTCGTTATTATGATGAGATTGGGCTTTTAAAACCAGCTTATGTTGATGAGGAAAGCGGCTATCGTTATTATCAACTTTCTCAATCTGCACGTCTTGACCTCATACAGTTTTTAAAATCTTTGAATTTTAGCTTGGACGAAATTGCCTTGCTTTTAGATAATCCTGAAAACGATGAACTTCTCGACTATGTTTTGTTGAAGAAAGCAGCGGATTTAGATCGGCATTTGCTAGATTTAAAAGTAAAAAGAGAGCAGATTACTTCTTTTCATGAGGCGTATAATTGTTATGTGGATAATCTTGATGAGGAATCGATACGAATTGAACACTTTCCTGAGAGATATATTTACACCTATCCTATCAATCGTAATATCTATGAGATGGATATCATTGAGTATGAACGTTATCTTAGAGAATTTAAACTTCATTTAAAAGATCATCTCCCTTCCTATACTCACTATTTCTCAAGAGTCGGTTCTTTGGTTCGGGAGGAAAACTTCAAGAAAAAAAGCTTTCTCTCCGATGTATTGTTTGTTTTCCTTAATGAAAAACCCCTTGTTGAAGAGTATGAAAGCTTACAGGAAGGTTTGTATGCGGTCAGTTTTTGTGACTGTTTTGAAATGGAATTGAGTCATATTCATCGCCTTTATCGTTATTTGGAAAAACATCAATATGAGATTGTCGGTGACTATGTTTGTGAAGTGGTGTATGAGATGCCTAAAAAAGATCCAGGTAAACGCTCGATGTTTATTCGATTGCAGGTGCCTGTAAGGAAATAACTTGTTTGATATATGAAGAGAGCTATGCTAAAATATTGATAGAATCGATGATCAAGAGGAGTACCTTTTTAACTGATTACAGAGAGCTATCGTTTGCTGGAAGATAGTATCAAGTGGGAAGGGAAGTCGCTTGGGAGATAAAAAGCTGAATTTATTAGGCTTTTTCGTATCTGGCGTTAACAGACTGGGAGGCTATCATTTAGCGAAAAAAGGTGGTACCACGGTCAACATCGTCCTTTTGGAAGATGTTTTTTTTATGTTTAAATGAAAAATAGGAGGCAAAGCATGTCTAAAAAAGAGATGGCGAATAAATATCAACATCAAGAAGTTGAAAAAGATTATTATCAAATTTGGCAGGAAAGGAAATATTATCAAGCAGGAGATCTTGAAAAAGAACCATATACAATTGTGATTCCCCCACCAAATGTAACGGGTAAATTACACTTGGGTCATGCATGGGACAACACCCTTCAAGATATTATTGCTCGCTACCAAAGATTTAAAGGTAAGGATGTGCTTTATTTACCGGGCATGGACCATGCTGGTATTGCAACGCAAGCACGTGTTGAGGCGCGCTTACGTGAAGAGGGCGTTAGTCGTTATGATCTTGGACGGGAAAAGTTTTTAGAAAAGTCCTGGGAATGGAAAGAAGAATATGCAGAGCACATTCGTGAGCAGTGGGCAAAGCTGGGTCTTTCCTTAGATTATTCACGTGAACGATTCACACTCGACGAAGGCTTGAATCGTGCTGTGAATAAAGTTTTTGTGGATATGTATCGTGATGGTTTGATTTTCCAGGGTTACCGCATTATTAACTGGGATGTGGAAGCTCAAACAGCTTTATCGAATATTGAGGTTGTTCACAAGGAAATCGAAGGTAAGTTTTATACTTTCGATTATACGGTTGTGGAAACAGGAGAGAAACTTGCTGTATCAACGACTCGTCCAGAGACGATGTTTGCCGATGTTTGCTTGGTAGTCCATCCTGAAGATGAGCGTTATCGTCATTTAGTGGGCAAGACAGCAATAAACCCTTCTAATGGTGAAGAAATTCCAATTATAGCTGATGAATATGTTGATTTAGAATTCGGGACAGGGGTCATGAAATGTACGCCTGCTCATGACCCGAATGACTTTGAGATTGGTGAGCGACATGATCTTGAGATGCCAATTTGTATGAACCCTGATGGAAGTATGAATGATTTAGCTCATAAATACGAAGGAATGGATCGTTTTGACTGTCGTGAAGCACTTGTGTCTGATTTGAAGGCAAAAGGCAAGGTCCTTGAGATTAAAGAGCACACCCATCAAGTAGGTCATTCTGAACGTACGGACGTCATTGTGGAACCGTATTTATCGAAGCAATGGTTTGTGAAAATGAAGCCTTTGGCAGAAGAGGTTTTAGCCTATCAAAAAGAAAACGGAATCAAGTTCTATCCGGCTCGTTTTGAAAAAATATTCAATCATTGGTTAGAAAATATCGAAGATTGGTGCATTTCACGTCAGCTTTGGTGGGGTCATCGAATTCCAGCATGGTTCCATAAAACAACCGGTGAAGTTTATGTCGGTGAGCTCGCTCCGGAAGATATTGAGAACTGGGAACAAGATGAAGATGTTTTAGATACATGGTTTTCAAGTGCCCTATGGCCGTTTTCAACCTTGGGTTGGCCAGAGGAAACGGAGGATTTCAAACGTTATTATCCAAGCGATGTTTTAGTGACAGGTTATGATATTATTTTCTTTTGGGTAGCAAGAATGGCTTTCCAGGCTCGTTATGCAACAGACAGCATTCCTTTTTCAGATGTCTTACTTCACGGTTTAATTCGAGACCCTGAAGGTTTGAAAATGAGTAAATCGCTTGGAAATGGTGTTGATCCGATGGATGTCATTGAAGAATATGGTGTGGACTCTTTACGCTTTTTCTTGACCACCAATTCAACGCCTGGTCAGGATATGCGTTATATTCCTGAGAAAGTCGAAGCGTCTTGGAACTTTATCAATAAATTATGGAATGCATCTCGCTTCATTTTTATGCAACTTGAGGATGAAGCTTATGATATTGATAAGGCAGAATTGGGACAAGTCGATCGCCACATTATCCATCGTTTTAATCAAGTTTTAGCAGAAGTTAATATGAATATGGATCGCTATGAGTTTGCCATGGTGGGGAATCGCCTTGAACGTTTTGTTTGGGATGATTTCGCAAACAGTTACTTAGAATTAAGTAAAGCGGGCTTACAAAGCGATGATCCAAGCGTCGTCTATGCAAGTAAGGCGACCTTAGCTTATATCCTCAAAAATATTTTGGTGATGCTGCATCCGTTTATGCCGTTTGTGACGGAAGAAATCTATCTACATTTTGCGGATGCTAAAGAAAGTATTCACTTGGAATCGTGGCCAGAAATTATGGAGCTTCGCTTAGATGGTCTTGAAGAAGTGGATATTTTGCTTGAAGCGATTGATAAAGTAAGAGAGCTTCGTGCAGAATATGAAATTAAGTCGAAAGAAGTTCTCCATGTTTCGTTTAAAGATGATGAGCAAAACGACTTAGTTTTAAGTGATGTGATTGCTTCAATGCTCAAATCGATGGCAAATGTTGAAATTAAAACAATGCCTGGCGAGAAAATATCTCAACCATTGACTGGTGCCTCGATGGAATTTATCAAAGAAGAATTGATTGATGAAGAGGCACTATTAGCTAAGCTTCATGAAGAAAAAGCATTTTTAGAAAAAGAAATTCGACGAGCTGAAGGGATGCTTGGCAATAAAAACTTTGTTGAAAAGGCACCCGAAGCGAAGGTCGATGAAGAACGCCGAAAACTAAAAGAATATCAAAGACAAATGGATATTGTCTTAAAACAACTAAAGTAAGAGCCACGGCTCTTACTTTTTGTTATAATTAGCACAAGGAGGTTATTATGTTTAAAGAATACACGATTGAAAATGACAAGATTCGCTTAAGTGTTTTAAACTTAGGCAGCAGTATTACGGAATTTTATTTGAAAGAAAGTGAACAAGAAATTACTTTGCGTTATGAGCAAGATGAACAATATATAGAAAATCCCGTAAGTTTAAATTCCGTCATTGGTCCTCACGCAGGAAGAATCAAAGGGGCAAGCTATCAAAACGAACTAGGGCAAGAAGTTATGATGGAAGCGAATGATGGGGAAAATAATTTACACAGTGGTCAAGATGGCTTGATGTTTCAATATTTTGAAGGAGAAAAGATTGCGGATGATCGATTGAAGATGCATCTTAATCACGGCGATGTTTTTTATGAAATATTGTACCATCTTGAAGGTTCAGAACTGGTGATCGACATGCATGCTTATCCTCGAAAAGAGCAGACATTGTTGAATTTAACCCAACATACCTACTTTAACCTAAGTGATGATGAAGACATTTCAAAACATTATATTTTAAGCAGGGCGCATGTTGTTCAGGCTTTGGATGATGAGGGTGTAGAAAAAGATGAGCTGATTGATGTTCGTGACCGGACGGTTTTTGATTTTCAACAATGGCGTCCAGTTTCCGAAATTTTAAACGCTTACGACAAACAATTTGATTACTCTAAAAATATCGATCACAGTTTCCATAGTAATTATGTTGCTTTATATCATCCAGAAACAAAAATTCAACTGGAAGTTATTTCAGATTCTACGGTTTCGGTCGTTTACTTTGGAAACTTTTTCAAAGAAACAGGTCCTTATGCTAATAAAAAAGATGATCGCGATCATTTGGCTATCGCAATTGAACCCCAAGATCTTCCTAACGATGTGAATATTCAATCAGGGCCATCGCAATTTTATCATCCTGGCCGTGTTTTTCTACGTCGTATTCGTTATCGAATCGAAGAAGGTGTCGACTTTGCAGATTGAAAAATCTTTTCGTTTCTATGACTATTTAGAAGAAGAGTCTTTTTTGAATGAGCAAATTAAGGATTCCTATGTTTTAGTTTTTGTTGAAAAAAACACTTATCATTTTTCAAAACAGGCGGTCTCTGAAGATGCTTTTTATCAGATCGCCTACTACTCTCAAAAACAGGATATCGATACTTTAAAACGAGCATTCCGGGCTAAAGATGTGCTTGAAGCGGAACTTGAAAACATGGGTGGCTACTACTATTATTTGCTTTTAGAAGAAGAAATCGTTTTAAAAGATGATCGTAATGCGGTCTTATCTTCGATGAAACAACGCTTGGAGAGTTTTAATTTAGCTATTTTAATCCTTTTAGCGATTTATTTTATTTATAAATATTTTGAAACTCGGCATATAGCCTATGCATTTTTTGTTATTTTAAATGTATTGATGCTTCTTCTGCTTAAGATTCAAATAAAAAAAATAGAACAAGGAATGATGAGAGATGATTAAATTATCGTGATGTTGTATGAAAATATTGGATAGGTGATTAGGATGGCTACATTAAAAGATGTTGCAGAACATGCAAAAGTAAGTGTGGCAACAGCTTCCAGAGTTTTGAATC
>JASLJD010000120.1 GCA_030152625.1 Erysipelothrix sp. | reverse complement strand
CTACTTGAAATTTGATCGTGGATCATATCGTATATATGTGGGAAGAAACAATCAACAAAATGAGCATATTAGCTTTAAGTTGGCAAAGAAAGGTGATCTTTGGTTTCATGTGGCAAACGCCCCTGGATCACATGTTCTTTTAAAACAAGACCAGGATGAATTCAGTGAAGAGATGATTCTAGAGGCCGCTCTTCTTGCTGCTCATTTCTCCAAAAAACGCCTCAGTCAAAAAGCTGAAGTTCATTGGACCCAAGCTGAGAAAATTGAAAAAATCAAAGCTGCTCCTAAGGGACTTGTGAAAATGAAAGAACATCAGTCGATCATGGTTGAGCTTGATCCAGAAGCCATCAGGCAATTGATGGAAAATATGCTATAATACAAAAAGGTGATAAGAATGAAACATTCAGATATTTTTTATTTTGATGTGGATGGAACGATTTTGCATAATGAAACCCATCAAATTTCAGAGAAAACCTTAGAGAGTCTGAGGCAAGTCAAAAAGAAAGGCTATCGAGTTGCCCTTTGCACAGGACGTACCTACAAGGGGATCCACGAAGCAGGGGTTGAAGATCTTTTAGATTGGGATGCCTATGTTTTAGCAAACGGCTCTTTAGTTTTAGATAAGAACATGGAGCTTCTTTCTAAACAAAGTTTTGACCCCAAGATTGTGAAAAGAGTGATGGAAGCTAGCGAAGCGCCTTTACTTTTAGAAGGTGATGAAAACTTCCTAACCGGTGAAGCCAATGAAGCCATTCAAAAAGCCTTGGATCATTTCGGTATTGATGAAGACTATCCTGTGATTGAATATACCAATCAAGATGTCTACAACATCATGTGTTATAGTGAACTGGATGAAAAGACCATCGCATTTTTAAAAGACAATGCCCAAATCTTATATGATCAATTGGGAAATTATGAACTCATTCCACTGAAATCAGGAAAAGATCATGGAATTCAAGTTGTGAATGAGCATTATCAGGTTCAAAGACATACTGTCTTTGGCGATGGGGATAATGATGTGAGCATGATCAAACAAGCAGATGTCAGTGTGGCCATGGCCAATGGAACAGAGGATGTGAAAGAAGCTGCTGATTATCTTACAAAATCTGTTGCAGAAGATGGCGTCTATCACGCCCTGAAGTTTTTTGGTATAATCGATTAGAAAAGAAAGGTGATTATTGAATGCTTGAGTCTATTGACTTACTTCGTTCGAATATGATCAGAGATCGTCGAAGACGCTATCTCTATTTAAAATCAAATAAAAAAGAAGGCTATCAAATCATGGAATTTGAATTGAAATTTATGCACTATTACACCAGTCGTCATCTTTTTGGCACCATGATTTTTCTTGTTCCTTTTGGGATTTTTAAAATCAATACTTTTATCAGTGTTGCTTTAACCCTTGCCTTTGTTTTAGGGCTCGAAATTTACTTCCGTTTCTTTTTTCTCAAAAACAGACCTGTTTTAGATTTAACAGAAAAAGAACTCAAATTAATTGAGTCCTTGGAAGCACTTGACATCATGCGAAGTGAAGCCTTAAGCCGGGCTTTGATGTCCCTTCTTATGGTCTTCATCATGTTTTCAAATCTCGCTCAAGGAGGTCGTTCGGAAGCAGAACTTCGTTTTATATCCTTTTTAATGGTTCTTTTTATCTTTTATAGCGCAAGTCGTTGGGGTATTTGGTTCCGATATAAACGTCAAATTTGGCGGAGAAAAAATGAATTCAGTGAAAAAAAAGAAGATAAATAATCAAAAGACCAGTGAAAATTCACTGGTCTTTTTTTATGCCTCGATGTAAACATCGAAATCATCGTCTTTAAAATCCACATAAACCTTAGCTGCTTCTTGAGGTTCTTCTTCAATAATCGCATAAGCGATTTTTGTTTCAATTTCTTGTTCGATGAAACGCTTCATCGGACGTGCACCATATTGAAGATCACTGCCTAATTCAACAATTTTCTTCAAGGCCTCATCGGTCATGGAAAGTTCCAAATCACGAGCTTGCATGCGCTTAGCCAATTCCCCAACAAATTTTTCTGCAATCTCAACGAGTATTGGCTCATTTAAAGCATTGAAGACAATGATATCATCAATACGATTGATAAATTCGGGTTTGAAATGACTTTGAACAGCATGCATATAGTGTTCATCGCGATCTTTTAGATTTTCTTCAAAGGCAAACTCACTTCCTAAATTCGATGTCATAATAATAATTGTATTCTTAAAATCGACGGTAACACCCTTGCTGTCGGTAATATGCCCATCATCTAAAATTTGTAGTAAAACATTGAAAACATCAGGATGTGCCTTTTCAATTTCATCCAGCAAAACAATAGAGTAAGGATGACGACGAACCGCTTCCGTTAACTGACCACCTTGCTCATAGCCTACATAACCCGGTGGCGCTCCAATAAGGCGTGAGACACTGTGTTTTTCCATGTACTCACTCATATCAATACGAATCATATTCCGTTCATCATCAAACAATTCCTTCGCTAAGACACGGGCTACCTCTGTCTTTCCTACTCCCGTTGGTCCTAGAAACATAAAGGAACCAAGCGGTCTGTTTTCATCTTGGATCTGTGCTTTAGAGCGAACGATCGCATCACTGACCTTTTGTAAAGCATGGTCTTGGCCTTTGACGCTTTTTCTGAGAACATCGCTTAAGTTTAAAAGTTTTTCTCGTTCTGATGCGACTAAATCAGTCACATCGATGCCGGTCCATTTAGAAACAATTTCCGCGATCTGCTCACGCGTCACAATTTCTTGAATCAAGCCGCCCTCTTTTTCCATCTCATTGCCTTCTTGAATCAATTTTTCAAGTTCTGGAATGGTTTCATACTGAAGACGTGCGGCATCTTCATAGCGAGCTTCATTTTGTGCCTTTTCAAAGTCTAAGCGTGCCTTCTCTAAACGTTCTTTAGCGCCTTTAATATCATCAACTTGTTCTTTTTCCTTGCTCCATTCTTCATAAAGACGATCATAATCTTTTTGAAGCGAGTCAAGTTCTTCAATAATTTCATCACGACGTGCTAAAGTTTTCTCATCCGTTTCTTTCTTCAATGCCATCTCTTCGATTTCAAGTTGACGAATTTTACGATTGAGTTCATCCAGCTCTTCAGGCATCGATTCCATTTCTACACGGATCGATGCACTCGCTTCATCGATCAAATCAATCGCTTTATCAGGCAAGAAACGATCGCTGATGTAACGATTGGATAGTTCCGATGCAGCGACAATGGCTTCATCAAGGATTTTTACTCCGTGATGAGATTCAAAGCGGTCCTTGAGCCCTCGAAGAATTGAAATCGTGTCTTCGACACTTGGCTCATCAACTTGAATTCTTTGAAAGCGCCGTTCAAGTGCGGCATCTTTTTCAATGTATTCACGATATTCTTGATAAGTGGTTGCACCAATGAGATTCAATTCGCCTCGAGCCAACATCGGTTTGAGTAAATTGGCTGCGTCCATAGCGCCTTCTGTTTTACCCGCACCCACCAAATTGTGGATTTCATCGATGAATAAAAGCACTTCACCATCCGCTTCTTTCACCTCATTAAGCACCGCTTTAAGGCGTTCTTCAAATTCACCGCGATATTTGGCTCCCGCAATCAATGAACCCATGTCAAGTTCAATTAAGCGTTTCCCTTTAAGACTAAAAGGAACATCACCACGCATAATCCGCCATGCGAGCCCTTCCGCAATCGCAGTTTTACCAACGCCTGGTTCACCGATCAGAATCGGATTGTTTTTATTTTTACGAGAGAGTATTTGAATCACCCGACGAATTTCATCATCTCGCCCAATGACTGGATCGATACGACCATCGCGAACATCTTGGACTAAATCATGTCCATATTTTTCAAGTGCATTCAATTGATTCTCTGTTTGTGCTGTTTCCATGGTTTTACCTCCTCTCATTGCCATGATTTCTTTTTCCATTGCTTTTAAATCCAATCCATAGGACTTTTCTTCTAAAATCGCAAGAAGAATCGCCATCATGGATATGTATTCATCGCCTTGCTTTTCAGACCAATCTTGAGCTTTTTGAAGACTGTTCATGAGGTTTTGCCCCATTGAAAGATTTACTTGTCCACTGATTTTAGGCAGCTTATCAAGATCATTATTGACCTTTTCAAGCAGTTGGTATTTATCAACTTTCATCGCTTCAAAAACAGGGTCCGCATCCTGAGCTGACAAAACAGCCTTTAAAACATGCTTGTTATCAAGCAATTGATGGCCATAACTTTGCGCGAATTGGCTGGCTTCCATCAAGGCTTTTTGTGCTAATTCGGTTAAATTATACATTATGGACCTCCTTTTTTAGCAGTTATCTATATAGAGTGCTAATGCCGGTGCTAAAGAAAGGCGTTTCTTTATTTGAACGCCTTTTTGAAACGGTCAAAGACCGTGTCACCTTTTTTCTCACGTAATTGTTCGAATATTTCTTTTTCTTGACGGGATAATTTCTTAGGGACCTCCAGTTTTACTTCGACATACTGGTCGCCTTTTTTTCCTGTTCTTAGATCAGGGACCCCTTTATCACGCAATCTAAATTTTGTATTCGGTTGAGTTCCCGCTGGAATCTTTAGATTCACATCGCCATAAACTGTGGGTACTTCAATTTCAGTTCCCAGCGTTGCATCCACAACAGACAATGGAACCTGAATATGAATATGGTTGCCTTCACGACGGAAATGAGGATGTGTTCCAACAATCACTTCAATCAGTAAGTCACCATTGGGGCCGCCATTTAAACCACGTTCACCTTTACCACTGACACGTAATTGCTGACCGGTGACAATCCCTGCTGGAACTTTGATATCCACATTAACTTTCTTACGGTTGTAACCATCACCACCACAAACATCACAGAAACGCGTGATTTTCTCGCCGCTTCCGCCACAATCATGGCAGGTTGTTTGTGATTGAAAAACCCCAAAAGGTGTCCTTTGTTGGGTGACTGTTTGTCCAGAACCATTACATGTTGGACATGTTTGGACATCCGAAGAACTGTAAGCACCACTTCCATGGCAAGCTGTACATGTTTCTTCAACTGTCAGTTCAACCGTTTTCTCCGCACCAAAGATCGCTTCCATAAAGTCAATATTCATTGACATGAAGCGATCTCGACCTTTTCGAGGACGATTGCTTTGCGCTGTTTGACCGCCAAAGCCTCCAAAGAAGCTTTCAAAGATATCGTCAAATCCACCGCTAAAACCTTCAAATCCTCCACCGCCGAAGCCACCGTTTTGGTCAAATGCTGCATGACCAAAACGATCGTAATTCGCACGCTTACTTTCATCACTTAAGACTTCGTAAGCCTCTTGCACTTCTTTAAATTTTTCTTCGGCATCTTCTGCTTTATTCACATCAGGATGATATTTTTTTGCGAGCTTACGATAAGCCCGTTTAATCTCATCGGCTGTTGCGGAGTTGGAGACACCCAACACCTCATAATAATCTCGTTTTTGTGCCATTTTTACCTCCGCATTCCGTTCTTATTCAATTATTCTTTCTCTTCAAATTCTGCATCGACGACATCTTCGTCATTGCCAGCTGGATCTTCAAATGGTTCCGCATGAACGCCGCCATCAGCTTGCTGCGCATACATGGCTTCGGCCATTGCTTGAGCCGCTGTTTCAAGCGCTTCAAGCTTCTCTTTGAGTTGATCCATATCATCATTGTTCAAGGCTTCTTGTAATTCATCGCGTAGTTTTTCGACTTCTGCGCGTTCTTCGTCACTGACTTCAATATTCTCATCTTCAAGTGTTGTATTGATCTGGTGAATGAATTGTTCAGCTTGATTGCGTAATTCTACTTCTTCACGACGTTTTTCGTCTTCTTCAGCATGCTCTTCAGCTTCTTTCACCATTTTCTCAATTTCTTCTTCACTTAAGCCTGAGCTGTTTGTAATGGTAATGGATTGTTGTTTACCCGTTCCTTTATCCTCAGCGGAAACATTCACAATACCGTTTACATCAATGTCGAAAGTAACTTCGATTTGTGGAACACCGCGTGGTGCTGGTGGAATACCATCGAGCTTAAAGAGTCCAAGTTGCTTGTTATCTTTTGCCATTGGTCTTTCACCTTGCAAGACGTTGATATCAACCGCTGGTTGATTATCCGCTGCAGTTGAGAAGACTTGGGATTTTGATGTTGGAATGGTTGTGTTACGCGGGATAAGCACGGTCATCACACCACCCATGGTCTCAATACCCAAGGAAAGAGGTGTAACATCAAGCAAGAGAACATCATCGACATCTCCGGCGATAACACCCGCTTGAATGGCTGCACCCATCGAAACAACTTCATCAGGGTTCACAGATTTGTTTGGCTCTTTACCAAGTTCTTTCTTAATCGCTTCATTGACTGCTGGGATACGTGTTGATCCACCCACAAGTAGAACATGATGAATATCATTTTTTGTTAAGCCAGCATCTTTGAGAGCATTGCGAACTGGAATCATTGTACGATCGACAAGTTCTTTGGTCATTTCTT
This sequence comes from Erysipelothrix sp., assembly GCA_030152625.1. GTDB lineage: Bacteria > Bacillota_I > Bacilli_A > Erysipelotrichales > Erysipelotrichaceae > Erysipelothrix. The sequence goes on along the minus strand of JASLJD010000120.1, from coordinate 9,191 downwards.
CAAATTTCGCTCTTGTAAGCGTTGTTTCTAAGTGAAGTGGACCGGCTTCGCCTGCCGAAATAAATGGTAATGAAATTTGAGTTGAAACAGTGGATGAAAGTTCTTTCTTTGCTTTCTCTGCTGCTTCTTTCAATCTTTGCATGGCCATTTTATCTTGTGTTAAGTCGATACCGTTATCCTTTTTAAACATGTCAACAAGATAATCAACAACAATATGGTCGAAATCATCGCCACCTAATTTGTTGTCACCGGATGTTGAAAGAACTTCAAATGTTCCGTCGGCAAGTTCTAAAATCGATACGTCAAATGTACCGCCACCAAGGTCAAAGACAAGCACTTTTTGTTCTTGTTCAGTTTTGTCAATACCAAAAGCTAAGGCAGCTGCGGTCGGTTCGTTGATAATACGTTCAACCTCTAAACCTGCAATACGGCCTGCATCTTTTGTTGCTTGACGCTGAGCGTCATTAAAGTAAGCTGGAACTGTAATAACAGCTTTATTAACTTCCTCACCGAGATAATCCTCTGCATAAGACTTGATATAAGAAAGAATCATTGCTGAAAGTTCTTCTGGACGGTATTCTTTACCATCTAATGTAACTTTTTCATTAGTTCCAATTAAACGCTTTACTGAAGATGCTGTGTCTGGGTTTGTGACAACTTGTCTTTTTGCTGCATCACCGACAATACGCTCGCCATCTTTAAAACTGATCACCGATGGGGTTGTACGATTTCCTTCTGGGTTTGTAATAACAACAGCTTCGCCCCCATCCATCACAGCGACAGCTGAATTTGTTGTTCCTAAGTCAATACCGATAATTTTACTCATTTTATATCCTCCCTATTCTAATTTAAACTATTCACTTACTTTGACTAGGCTTGCTCTTAAGATACGATCTTTAAGCATATAGCCTTTTTGAAATTCTTCAATGACCACATTCGGCTTAACGCCCTCTTTTTTCTCCGTCATCATCGCTTGATGATACTGTGGGTCAAATTCTTGATCCAAGGCTTCAATCGCCTTCACGCCCTCTTGTTCAAGGGCTGTCAAGATTTGTTGATAGATCATCTCAACGCCTTCTTTCAAGGCCTCATCTTCTGATTCTTGTTTAAGCGCTCGTTCTAAGTTATCAATCGCCGGTAAAATATCTAAAGCGAAATTTTGAATCTTGTATTTTTGTTCTAAACGATGATTTCTTTCTAAGCGTTTTCGAACATTTTCAAGATCGGCATGTGCTTTGTAATATTTGTTTTGAAATTTTTCAAGTTCATCTTTTAATTTTTGATTTTCTTCCTTCAACAATTCCATAGCATCCTTTTCGTCGACTTCCTCTTGAAGATCTTTTCGCTCCTCTTGAGCTTCTTCTTTTTCAGATGCCTCTTCTTCAGACAAGTCTTCAGGAGTCTTTGTCTTCGTCTTTTCTTCGCTCACTTTGACCACCCTTTCCATACACTTCCTCAATCATCTCACTGACATAATCCATCATGGAAATGACTGAACCATATTCCATTCGGCTCGGTCCGACAACCATCAGTTTACGTTCTTCATCATCGACTTCAACAGAACGTGAGACAAATGCGAGATCATCGACCCAAGTTAATTCACTCCCTGAATTTTTAAGCGTTAACTTTTCTTGTTTTGTCGATATTTGTTGCCATACAACACTTTCTTCAAGCATGTTGGTTAATTCTCTTAACTTTTCAACATCCGAGAATTCCGGTTGATACAACATGTTTTGCCGTCCACTCATGTATATTTCATCTTGAGCGAATTTCAAAAAAGCACCGACAAAAGCTTCAAACAAGACTTCATATTGACTAAGCCGACTGGCAAGGATCGGTTTCAAACTTTCCATTTTTTCCACAACTTGTGATAATGGTGTTCCTGTTAAACGATCATTCAGGATGAGCGTACATTGCTCTATTTCTTCGGATGAAACCTCATCTTCAAATTGAAAGACACGATGCTCTGCATGCCCGGAGTCTGTCACAATAACCGACATTCCCGAAAGTTCATTTAAGGGAATGACCTGGATACTTTTCAGTCTCTCATCGGTCTTCGAACCTAAAGCAACCGAAGTTAAATTGGTCATCTGTGATAAAATATCACAGCTCTGCCGGATGGCTTCATCCAGACTCAAACGACGATCGGCAAAAATTTGCTCAAGCGCTTTTTCGACCGCCTCGTTTTCAACATTTTCCATCAAGTGCTCAACATAAAAGCGATAACCTTTTGTTGAAGGTACTCGCCCGCTTGATGTATGTGTCTTTTCTAAAAGCCCCATTTTTTCCAAATCACTCATCTCATTACGAATCGTTGCCGATGAGTAAGGTAAATCATATTTTTCAATCAAGGTTTTTGAACCAACAGGTTCGGCTGTGTTAACAAATTCGTTCACGATCGCTTTAAAAACTTCGATTTTCCTTGGGGTTAGCATCGTTTTCCTCCTATGTCTTGTTTCTTCACATCTTAATCTTATCGCAATAACTTAGCACTGTCAAGTGTTGAGTGCTAAAAAGTAAAAAAGAGCCTAAGCTCTTTGATAAAAATAGACTTTCGTATCCCCATATTCTTTATATTGATAACACTTTAAGTCAGCATATTCTTCTTTTAAAACCTGGTTTGTCTCAAAAACACAATAAGCGTTTGGCGCTAAAACTTCAAGTGCAATGATTTCTTTGAGCAGTTTTTCAGCATGAGGATAAGCATATGGCGGATCAATAAAAATTAAATCATAGCGATGGGCTAGTTTAGCCATTTGCGATAAAGCATCTCCCCGATAGAGGCTCGCTTTATCAGAAACTTGCAATAATTCAATGTTTTCTTGAACAACGCGCAGAGCCTTCGAATCTTTCTCAATGAAACTTGCATGTTCAAAGCCACGACTTAAAGCTTCAAGCCCCATCGCCCCACTCCCTGCGAAAAGATCTAAGAAATAGCCCCCTTCAAAATAGCTACCATAATGATCGAAAATAGCAGCTCGGACTTTAGACGATGTTGGGCGAGTGTGTTTCCCCTTCAAAGTCTTTATCTTTCTGGAACCATATTCCCCAGCGACAATTCTCATTTCCTTGCCCTCCTTTGTTTACGAGACAAACTACGATGACGAGCAATCACATTCTGACTGAGGCCAAAAGCCATCATAATGGCCATTCGACTTGAACCCCCAGCGGAAATAAGAAGCAAGGGAACACCTGTAAGGGGAATGAAAGCTGTAATCCCTCCTACATTAAACACAAAGTGAATAACGAGATAGGACAAGGTTCCAACTAGAATCATCCGATCTTTTTCTGTCTTGACGCGGAAGGCATATTTGATCAATTGGTATACAAGAACTCCGTACAGAAGCATGAGGAAGAGAAAACCTATCATGCCAAGCTCTTCCACAATCACTGCAAGAATCGCATCATTTTGTGATTCTGGCAAGTAACTGTATTTGATGAAACCTTGGCCATAGCCTACTCCCAATAATCCGCCCTTCACAAGCGCGACAATCCCATTAAAAATTTGATAATAACCAAAATCATAACGATTACTGAATGGATTGGAACTGATTTTAAAACGATCAATCATATAAGCGGGGATATTCATCTTCTCAACCATCGCAACCCCTGTCGGTGTCGTTAAGAAAAAGACTAAAAACAAACCCAGAAAAACAAGAGCGATCATCACTTTTTGTAATCCTTTCAATACAGGATTGTTAGGAATCAGCATTGTCATATAAGCAATCCCTAAAATAACCACACCGGTCCCTAAGTCTGATTGAGCAATTACAACAATGAACGCAACCAAGATGATAATAAAAAGCGGGTGCAGCATCATGCGAAAGAAATTTTCTTTATTCGCTTGCATCGGTTTTTTATCGCCCAAAGACTGGGCAACAATTAAAATCATAAAGACTTTCATGAATTCAGCCGGTTGAACAGTGATTCCCCCCAAGCGAATCCAAGCTTTCGCCCCATTCACTTCGGGGAAAGCCAGTGTTGCGAAAAGCGCAATGAGAAGGCCAGCTAAAAGATACCAATAATATTTTTGGAGTTTTCTAAAACTGAATCTTCGCGCCACAAAAACCATAGCCACATAAGAAACCACAATAAACATTGTTTCTTTGAGAGCTACGCGCATTAAATCATCTTTGGATGTCCCGCTTGTCATATTCGCAGACAAGATCATTAAAAAACCAAAAAGGTTTAAAAGAATCAAGGATGCGTGCATACTCATGCTATAGCCTGAAGGCATTGCGAGACTCAATCGTTTTTTTCTTTTGTTATTCTTTTTTGCCATACTCTTACTCTACCATAAAATATTAAAAAGATAAGTGATAAACTTTAAAAAAATTTGTTTTTAGGGTATTATACATGTAAGAACGCTCAAATGCGGTAGACATTCAATGAGAGTTTGTTTTAAAAATCATTTGTTTCGTTGATAGTTATGAGGAAGGTTTATATATGGAAAGTATTCGAATGAAAGATATTATACTGGATCCAAATCCCATTTTGAGAAAGCAAGCAGAAGAGCTTAACTTACCTTTAAGTGATCATGATCGTAAGACCTTAGAAGCAATGCTTGAATATGTTCGTCATTCTCAAGATGAAACATTGGCAGAAAAATACAACTTGCAAGCTGCAGTTGGCATTGCTGCCCCACAGATTGGGATTTCAAAAAGAATGCTTGTTGTTGTGGTCGAACAATTGACACGCGATGATGAGCTGGAAACAATTGAATATGCACTTGTGAATCCAAAGATCATTTCACACTCAGTCAAAGAAGCAGCCCTTGCTAGTGGTGAGGGTTGTTTATCTGTGAAAGAAATTCATGAAGGCTATGTACCACGTCCAAAACGTGTTCGCATTCAAGCCTATGATCTCATTCGTGATGAAATGGTGGATTTCCGTGCTAAAGATCATTTAGCAATCGTTTTACAACATGAAATCGACCATCTCGATGGTATCCTTTTCTATGATCATATCGACAAGGATAATCCATGGGAAATCAAAGATGGTCTTGAAATTTTAGAGTAGGAGTCTAAGTACTATTATGAGTAAAAAACAAAATACAATTCGAAAGGGGGATACTTTAGTCTATGCGCTAGGAGGTCTTGGCGAAGTTGGGAAAAACATGTACTGCATCGAACATGAAGAAGAAATCATGATCATCGATTCAGGCGTGATGTTTCCCGAAGAGGATCTTTTAGGTGTGGATTATGTTATTCCTGATTATACGCATTTATTAAAGAACAATCACAAACGGAAAACACTTGTGATTACACACGGTCATGAAGACCATATTGGCGGCATACCGTTTCTTTTGAAACGAGTCAAAATCAATCAAATCTATGCCCCACGTTTTGCGAAAGCACAAATTTTACGAAAATTACAAGAACATCGTATTCCGAATGTGAAAATCATTGAATATAATGAAGAGTCAAAAATTAAAACGAAACATTTTGTCGTGGGCTTTTTTAGAGTGATTCACTCAATTCCTGATGCCTTTGGTGTGATTGTTAACAGCCCTAACGGCCGTATTGTCGCAACAGGAGACTTTAAATTTGACCTAACACCGGTCGGATCAAATTCAGATTACCCGATTCTTTCCTATCTTGGTGAAATTGGAACAACCTTACTTATGAGTGATTCTACCAACTCAGCGGTTCAAGGTTTTTCAATCAGTGAGAAAACCGTAGCGAAAGAATTGAATGGCATCTTCCGAAAAGCGGATGGTCGAATTATTGTTGCGACCTTTGCATCCAATGTCTATCGCGTGCGTCAGATTATTGAAGCTGCGATCGCCAATGGGCGAAAAGTAGCTATTTTCGGGCGTTCAATGGAAAATGTTGTCAAGATTGCTCGAAAGCTTGGGCATATTAATGTTGATAACAAACACTTTGTTCGAGCGCATCAATTAAAGAAATTACCGAAAGAAGAAGCCTGTATTATTTGTACTGGAAGCCAAGGTGAGCCCATGGCAGCCTTGAGTCGTATCGCAAACGGTACACACCGTCAAATCAGTGTGATGCCGCAAGATACCGTCGTCTTTTCATCCAGTCCAATTCCAGGCAATCAGCAAAGCGTTGATACCGTTGTCAATCAATTAACACGACGCGGAGCCAAGGTTTTAACGAATTCACCTTTAAACTCTTTACATACAACAGGTCATGCTTCACAAGAAGAGCAAAAACTCATGCTCCAACTTGTTAAGCCTAAATACTTCATGCCTGTCCACGGTGAATATCGCATGTTGAAACAACATCAGCAAACAGGCATTCAAACAGGGGTTCCTGAAGAGAATACCTTTGTTTGCGCAAATGGTGATGTCATCGCCCTTCGAAACGGCGAGGCTTTTCAAAGCAATGTTCGTTTCCCTGCCGATGATATTTATGTTGACGGCAAGGATAGTACCGGCCTTTCAACAGCTGTCTTAAAAGATCGAAAAGTCTTAGCCGATAGCGGGCAAGTGTCGGTCGTGGTCACAATTGATGCAAAATCAAATAAAATACTGACTAAACCGACCATTGTAAGCCGTGGATTTGTCTTCATTAAAGACAATCAAGCTTTAATTAAGGAAGCGGAAAACATTGTTTACAACGCTTTGAATGAACGAATGAAACAAAAACATGTAACCTTTGGGGATTTGAAGAATACGATTCGCTCTTCTTTAGAGCCCTTCTTATTCCAAAAAACTCAAAGAAACCCACTGGTGATCCCAGTGATCTTAAATATGCGTGGTGAATAAAATGAAAAAAAGAAAGCAAAAGCGAGCAAAACGCCTGAGCTTTCTTTTAATTATCTTAGTTGCTCTTTTTGTCCATATGCGATTACTGGCCCCCAATGCCTATCGTTTGCGCATTGAAGTAATTGAAAATGAAAAAATTCCAGCGAGCTTTGACCAAAGCAGCATCGCATATTTTTCAGACATTTATGACGATCAAGATAATTTTAAGAAAGCCATGGCCGATATCAAAGCCTTAAAACCAGATATGATTCTTTTTGGCGGCAATCTTAGCCAAGCACAATTGGATGAAAAAACCAAAAAACTCTATGAAAAAGAATTAAAAGCGATTAAGGCCCCTTTGGGAAAATTTACAGTCATCTCCGATCAAGACATTGTTTCAGGAAACTATCAAATTTTGGAAAATGCTGATTTTAGCAATCTCAATGAAAGCGGAGTCCCTGTCTTTCATCGCAGTCAGGAAGCGATCTACTTGAGTTCTTATGATGAACAAAGTGAAGCCATTCAAATCGATGAGAAAAAGTTTTTAATCACAGTTAGCAATGATCCCAAAAACATCCCTGCTATCGCAAGTGATTTAGTTTTATCAGGGAAATATTTGGGTGGGCAAATGATCCTCCCTTTCTTAGGGCCTTTGCGTGGTGAAGGGCCTTATTATCAAAAACGTTACGATAAAAAAAGTCAAAGCATCCTGATTTCACAAGGTTTAGGCACCTTAGAAAGTAAGATGAGACTGGGTACAAGACCCGAACTCATTTGGATCCTTTTGGAGAACGGCCATGAATCATAAAGAGATCATTCACTTTTTCTTAAAACAGTTTTTAAATCCGGAAACAAGTCGTGCTCTTGACATGACCGCTGGCAACGGACACGACAGCCTCTTTCTTGCCCAGCACGCTAAAGAAGTTTATGCTGTTGACATTCAAAAAGAAGCCTTAGAAGCCACAAAAAAACGTTGCCGAGACTTCGACAACGTTCACTATATTTTAAGTGATCACAGCGCTGTAAATTTTGAAGAAAAAGATCGTTTCGATGTCGCGATGTACAATCTTGGTTATTTACCTGGCAGCGATAAGACAATTGTTACCCAAGCAAGTTCGACGATTCATAGTTTAAAAAAGATTTATCCGCTGACAAAGAAAGCGATAAGTATCTCAGCCTATCGAGGGCATGATGGCGGCGAAGAAGAATATCAAGCCATTGTGGACTTTTTAAATCAAGCTGATATTCCTTACCACTTGCTTTCTTATGATCACTCAAAAGCTCCGGTGAGCTTTCTGATTGACCGAGTAAATAAGCAAGCATCCGATATTCGCGTTGATGAACTAAGGCGTTTACCCCAAAAGCAGGCTTACTTAAAACTTCAAGCCATCTTTCAGGGCTTTGAAAAATAACTTGAATCTTAAACCTCTTTTCAAATTCAGTGAAAAGAGGTTTTTCTTTTCCTTTTGCTTGGACCCAATAATAATGATGCAGATTCACTTGATGAAAGCGCGCATATTCATCGACCACTGAGAAAAGATAAGCGGCATCCTCTAAAACATAGCCACTTTCTTCTAAAAGTTCCCGCTTCAAGCTTTCCTTGACTTCTTCCTGTTCTTTGATGCCACCACCAATCGATTCATAATGATCTCTTAGACCGTATTCATCATGACCCTTCAAATGAAGATAGGCGATCTCGCCTTTTTCATTCGTCAATAGCATCCGAACACTGACACGAAATTTTGAAACCCGTTCCAATTTTTCCAAAGGATCTTTGAGGATAAAAAAAGAAGACATTTGTCTTCTAGTTTTTTGTTGATTCGCGAGGTGTGTAAAGATAACTGAGTTCAATTTCCTTATCCTCAACTTCTTCTTCATTCAACATCTTCGTCAAGACACGCATGGCAACCGCCCCTAAGTCATAAGATGGAATCGCAAAGCTTGTTAAGCGTGGACGAACCATGGAATTATACTTGGTGTCAATAAGACAAACAACTTCAAGATCCTCTGGAACTTTTAATCCTCTTTCTGAAGCTGCGTTGATCGCTGCAATCGCCTGAGAGTCTCGATTAGCCACATAATAATTATAAGGTAAATCTTCAATCACATCGAGAAGATAGTCATAAGAACGGCGATAGTTTTCAGGAATTTCAACATAGCCCTCATCCTCAATGCCCTTTTCTTTGTAAGCTTTCTGTAAACCTTGGACCATAAGATGAGTCGTAAAGTCATTTTTACGATCTTGAATCACAGCCAGGCGATTCTCAGGATTTTCTTCCAATTGTTTCATCGCTAGCTCATAAACGGCTTTTTCGATATCAACATAAACAGAAGAAATCTGCTTATCAGACATTTTATTACCAATGATCACAATTGGGAATTCGTATTTACTGAGTTCAGCAAGTTCCTCTTCCATAAGTTTATCGTTATAAATAATAACGCAGTCTACACGGGATTTAATGATATCGTCGATAAGTTAAAT
>JASLJD010000147.1 GCA_030152625.1 Erysipelothrix sp. | reverse complement strand
GGAATATTTTCCGTTTCAAAACGACCATCTTCACGCTTCGCATTTAAAAGATTAATCTTTTGATAAGCGCCAAAAGTTTTATTTAAAATTTTCTGGACTTCTTCACCTTCGGTAGCTGAATAGGCAGAAAGATGTGTCTTTTGAGGAAGATAGTGCATAATCTTCTCAATTTCCTCAATAAAGCCTCTTTCCAAAAGTTCATCAACCTCATCCAAGACGAAATAATCGCATCGATCCAAGGATAAACGCCCATTCGCGAGGAGATCCAAAAGCCGTCCGGGTGTAGCGATTACAATTTTAGATTGGGCCTCAGAAGCTTTTAAACTTTGAATTTGCTTATCAGCATTCTCTTGGCCATGAAAACGATGAAGGCTGACATCTAAAGATTGTGCCATCCTTTTCCCTACTTCTTGAATTTGCCGGGCCAATTCTCTTGTGGGGGCAATGACCACAGTTAGCGGCGTTTGAGACTCCAAGATCGGAATTAAATAAGCTGCAGTCTTCCCACTTCCTGTTTCAGCTAAAACCAAAAGATTCCGACCTTTTTTAAAAGTTGGTATACTCTCTTTTTGAACATGACTCAAGCTAGAAAAACCCATCGCTTGGAGATTCTTTTTTAAAATTTTATTTTCCGTCATTTCCCTACTCCTTAAATGATAAAAGACAGTTTTCACTGTCTTGAATTAAAATATGAACGAGCATATTATTTCCTCTCTATCATATCATATTGAATCAAATAATAGTCGTAAATAAGTTCTTTTTCTTTTTCCGATAAGTCTTCATATGCCCTCGCTTCCATATCGTGATTATAGAAAGAAGCTGATTTCACATAAGGAATCGAATCTGTATAAGATATTAAAAGTGCTTGATAGGGGCTGATTTTCACACCTGAATATTCAAAAACTTTGGGAACCAATGCAATCGGCGAGATCGCTTCTTGCCTTGCCGAAGATTTTCCTAAGGCAAAATTACTTAAGATAAAATAATCCGTCATGCTCAATGACCATAAATCATTTTGCTCCTTTAAATCATGATAAAGCGATGGTAAATGATCACCATAGAAAACCAACAGTACTTTACGATCTAAGGCCTCCAATGCTTTGACAAAATCCCTCGTTGCTTGATCGCTTTCATAAATTCCTTCTGTATAATATCGAATTTGATCCTGTGACTTTCTTGACAAAGGAGCTTTCACATCAAAATGATAGTTCGCATATGTATCACTGTATTTAGCATGGTTTTGCATCGTGACCAAGTGAATAAAATAATCCTGCTCATCTTTTCTTTTTAAAATATCTAAAACCTCTCGATATGCCGATCGATCAGCATTGATCTTCACTGCTTCTTTTTCGTATTTTCCCATCACTTTAATAACCTCTTCTTTTGAATAATTTTGTGGTGGATACATCTTGATCCCTGGAAGATTACTCGCGAACCCCATCAAAAAACCTCTCTCTTCATAAATTTGAACTGGGTCATCTTGATAAAAATAGACAGTCGCTTCCTTCTCAAACTCATGGGCTTCAACCTGATTAATTTGTAAAAGGACCGTGAAAATAAAAGAAGCCATAATAATCATTAGAAGGCGTTTTTTTAAAATCATCTTGATCTGGGCGCCCTGCTTGATTTTTTGATATGTTTTATGAATCCAAACATAGACAAAAATGAAAAAAACGAGAAATAAAAGTAAATAGAGTGCATTAACCATCGTAAAAAAAGAAAAAGGTGTTTTTAGAAACTGCAAATCATACGGAATAATCGACTCTTGACGGTAAAGCATTTTTAAACTGTTTGTAAAAGCTAAAAGAATAAAGAATATTTTAAAAAAGAAGTCAGCCTTTTCAAAAGAGGCAAATAATGCAACAAAAGCGCAATAAAAACCAAATAAAAAAAACAGCGACAAAAAACGGTATGCAATATATTGAAAACTCAAGATTTGCTTTAAATCTGGGATCTTGAGCAAGCTTAATTGTAAAAAGATGTGCTGTCAGTAAAGAACAAAGAATCTTTTTGCCTTTGTTTTCATCGCTACCCCTCTTCTTTTCACAGGAAATGAGTCTCCAAGACTGTCACAACCTGCTCACACAATAGCATTTATGCTCTTTTTGTCAATAAAAAAAGCCCCATGGGCTTTTTACTTACTTATTAATAAACATTTTCATGATATTTCGTCGTTTAAAGCAAGCAATTGTATAAGCAATTAGGAAGTTGAAAAGAGCGAGTACTAACCATGATCTTCCACCATAGAGAAAAGAAGTGAGATAAAAGATTCCCCAAAACAAGGCAAATACTTTTATATCAAAAATTTCAAGGCTTTCGTTGATGAATGTCTTCCAGTCTATCTTTGGACTTAAATGTTGATGGAATGTTTCGATGCGATTAAGTCTCAATAAGACAAAGCAAACGTTAACAGATGAATAAACAATAAGGAAAGCAACGATTGCGTGAAAGTGATAAGTTTCATGAATTAAGATAATGGCTGAAACATTCAGCAAAGTTAAAAACAATAGTGAAAATACATGGTTGCGCGTTCTTTCTGTCATACACGTCCCCCTCATTAGCGGTTGGCGCATATTGCAAACAAAGAATGACTCCCTAATTGCCTTACATGTTTATTTTAACACATTATGTAAACGCTATCAAATGAATTTTAATTTAGTCTGAAATTTCTTCTTCAACTTCCTCGACATCATCAAGCAAGACAAGTTTTTTTCCTGCTAAAGCTTCTTCTCCGTAAGTTTCTTTTAGAAAGTCCATTGCAGCTTTTTCTTTACTTTGTTTTTGATACTCTTCTCTTTTTAATAAATAATATGCTACCGCTCCAACGCCTGCAATACCAATTGCTGTTAATAAAATTTTACTTGAACGATTCATTGAATCCCTCTTTCTATAGCATCATGTTTGTATAATTTGGATACACAATAATTGTAACATAGCGCTTACAAAAACTGAAGCCGTTCTATGATCTTTGTTCTAAATAAATTGGTAACCACCAAAATACTAAAAGATAAAAACTCGCAGTTAATAAAACGGCATTGACCGCTAATTGCAACATCAATGCTTTATTATTCATATGATGTCGATTTTTCATAATTTTCCCTAAATTTTGTAATGTTGCGATAATGGCTGCCAGAGCTAAAAGAATCACAAGCATAAGCAATCCCCACCTCTTCTTAATATATTGTATTATAACACAGCTATTTCCCTCGGGCATATTGTAAGCGCATTCTATAGTGATATGCTATAATTAATATAGAAGGAGGAATACAATGTCACTTCAAACACTCTATGAGGA
>JASLJD010000107.1 GCA_030152625.1 Erysipelothrix sp. | reverse complement strand
CTTACCCAACCTGTCAATTCGAGTTTTAAAGCCATTTGATAAACTTCGATGCGAAAGCCGACCCCTTGGACATGCCCCTTAAAAATAAGATGATAGCGACATTTTTTTGATTTTTCAAAGCTTGGAAGGACCGTTCTTTTCGGTTTTAAAGACTCTAAAAACTTTTTCCACATCCAAATCACCTCTTGTTTTATTCTAGCATAAGAAAAGCATTCTCCTCATAGGAAGAATGCTCTTTAATTTATTCACTTCTTAAAGCCTCAACGGGATCTTTATTGGCTGCTGAGGAAGCAGGGATAAGTCCTGAAATAAAGGCCAAGAACATACTGATCCCAATCAAGATGAATGCCGATTTAATTTCAAGATGGGCGATATTATGAACGCCAAACTTTCTGACAACAACGGCATTCGCAATCACTGTAATGAAGTAAGTTACAAAAATACCCAAGCCACCGGCAATAAAACCAATGATCAAGGTCTCAGCATTGAAAACACGACGAATATCTTTCTTGCTGGCACCAATCGCTCGCAAAATACCAATTTCTTTAATACGCTCAAGAACGGAAACGTAGGTAATCACCCCAATCATAATCGATGAAACCACAAGGGATATACCCACAAAAGCAATCAAGGCATAAGAAATCAAGTTCACAATCGTCGTCACTGAAGCCATGAGAGCTCCGACAAAATCTGTATAACGCACAACTTTCTCTTCTTGATCTTGTGCTTCCATCTTCGTATTATACGTATCAATGAATTCAATCACATTTTCCTTCGTGCTGAAATCCTTTGGATAGAGATTGATTTGACTTGGTTCATCAAGATCCCGATAACCTAAAAGGCGTAAATTAGAGACAGCGCTTGCTTGCCCTTTCTCATTCAAGCTTTGCATTAAATGAAGGAAGTCTTCTTCATCAATATTGATCTTAAAGGCCGAAGAAAAACGATCCATATCAACCGTAAAAGCATCTTCTAAAGAATCGGTCATTGAGCTCATCTTACTGTCAAGTTGTTCGACAAGATCTTTTTGCATCGAGTCCATGACTGCGACAAAACTGCTTTCCATATAAGCCGTGAAATAGTTTTGCACAATATCCGTTAGGTTTTGCGTTATTTGCGCATTATCATTGAGCTCTGCAAAGTCCTTCAGCAACTTCGCCTGCACTTCAGTGCTATTGATATATACTTCAAAGTTTTCAAGCCATTCATCCAAGCTTTCAACCTCTGCTTGGGCTTGTTCCTCCACAAAATCTTCCAAAACAGAGCTTAAAATAACTTGAATTTCCTCTGTTGGCACATTGATTTGTGTTGCAATTGAAACGGCCAAACTGTTCAAATCCATCTCCGGTAAGACGGACGGATCAACACTTAAATCCAAATCAGAAAAATCGATTGTCATTGCGGAGCTATCAAAGTTAAAGGCCGATTGAATCATTGCTTCATCGATTTCAATGAAATCCTCAAAATTAAAGAGATCTTCGATTTCACCCTCATCTTCAGTCACAAAGGGTTTTCCGGTAAAGACATTGCTTTTCGGATCTTTCTTTTGCTGCTTCACAATCTCATATTGACTTGCTTCTTTGATTAAAAATTCCGTCAGTTCATAAGGATAGTAAAGTCCTGAGCCCAACATCGGTGTCTTCGTCTCTTCACTGGCCTTCACAACCCCCACAACTTGCATATCCATGCCTTCTTTGATCACTTTATCCATATGCTTTTTATCATCCGAACGATCGACCCAAACTCCATAAGTTTTGTCATAACGATACATCTCCGCAGGGTTCACAAGTTTGAGACGAACACTGAGCAATGCCTCATAGTCCAGTTTTTCATAGCGCGATTCAGAGATCTCCAATTTTTCATCATTGGAGAAATCTTCAAAAAGCTTCTCGAGTGCCTGACGATCTTTCAGACCCAAAGAATATAAACTGGTATCGGTCAAACCACCGTTTTCCATTAAAACAACCACGATTTCATTTTTGGCTTGCGGCCAACGACAGGCCAAAACATCGTATTGCTCTTCAAAAAGTTCGGGGTCACCCGGCAAGGCATGGAAATTATTCATCCCGCCATCACCCGCACCAGAAATCATCTCCAAGCCAGCCATGTCGCCAAAACCATAATTACTGAAAATTTTATCGGGGTTCACTTGGCGAATCGAGGCCTTTTCATTCTCTAAGAAAATTTGCGGTGTAATCCCGTATTTATATTGAATACTTTTAACATAATCTTGAATATCTTCAGGATTTTCTTCAATATAAGCCTTAAAAGATTTTAAATCATTTTTATTTTGATGGGCAAAGAAAGAACTGATGGTATTGATAACAGGCAATTCCCCTTCTTTTAAATCTTCCCGTTCTTCTTTTTGACCTCCTGCATTTTCATCACCACCCATGAAACTGGTGATATCAATGCCCGAAGAATCGATGCTAAGCGGATAGGCACTCATCGTTTCTTGTTCAATGCTTTCAATGTAAAGATTGATTCCACTGGCCAAAGCTAAAATCGAAGCAATCCCAATAATCCCAATCGATCCAGCAAGAGCTGTGATAAAAGTCCGACCTTTTTTGGTCATCAAATTACTGACTGAAAGCGAGATCGCTGTCCAAAAGGACATGCTTGTCTTCTTGGCTTTTTCTTTTGAAAGAGAAGTTTTTTTCCCTTTTGCTTCATAAGGATTGGAATCAC
>JASLJD010000051.1 GCA_030152625.1 Erysipelothrix sp. | reverse complement strand
TTAAAATTAAATATTTTTCAGCTTCTTCTACACTGCTTAACATCAAAGGAAAAGGTTTCCCTTCCGGACGGTTTTTTACCTTCGCTAACTTACGATAATTCGCATCGCAATGACTGGAGATAGCAAGACCATAAACCGTATCTGTTTTTAGAGCAATTAAACCATTCTTTTGAAGAATTGAAAGCGCCTTTTCAAAATCTTTTTCCTGAATAATCTCCGTTTTCATATGTCCTCCCTCCATTATAACAAATTTCTTTTCTTTTAAAGCTTTTCTGAGATAAATAAGAAACGATCCAGTCCATTGATATCTTTTTCAATCACAACATTGGCCTTTGGAAATTCTTTTTGAGCTAAGTTAGACAAAGCATCCCCAATATCATAGCCAATTTCAAAAGCCATTAAATAACGATCCGATAAAATCTGTTCAGCTTTATCAAAAACTTTTCGATAAAAGTAAAGCCCATCTTCGCCACCAAAAAGAGCAAGATGTGGTTCATTGTTTAAAACCAAAGGATCAACATCTTCAATCTCTTTAATGTAAGGCGGATTACAAACAAGCACATCAATATCATCAAAATCAGCTTCGATAAAAGGATCCAGCATATCACCTTGAAGAAGTTGTACTTTTGCTTGATTCTTTTCCACCGATTTTTGTGCAATCTTTAAAGCATCCGAGCTGATATCACTGGCTATAACATCCGTCTTCAATTCTTTCGACAAAGCAATCGCAATCGCGGCGCTTCCAGTCGCCACATCCACAATCTTCGGATCTTCAAAACAATCATCAATATAGGATAAAATATGTGCCAACAACTCTTCGGTTTCAGGCCTGGGTATCAATGTATGCTCATTCACCAATATCCGATAGCCATAAAACCACTGATAACCCAAGACATAAGCCAATGGTTTACCTTCTTTTAATTGCTCAAGCCCTTCCACAAATTCTTTTTGTACATCCTCATCTGCTTTTTCATCCAAGAGAAGAAATAAATCCTCATCCCGTTCTCTTAAAATCTCCAGTAAAAAAAGACGACCAAGATGCGGGTCGTCTAAAAAAGTTTCTGACTTTTTAATTAAATCACGATATCGCATCATAAGCCTTGCTCCAAGAGTTCTTTTTGTTCCTCAGCCAGGAGAGCTTCAATAATTTCTCCCAAATCACCCTCCATAATCCGATCAAGCTTCTGTATGGTTAAACCTATACGATGATCGCTAACTCGGTTTTGTGGATAGTTGTATGTGCGAATTTTTTCTGAACGGTCCCCGCGTCCAATTTTTGATTTACGTTCTTGACTCAATTCTTTTTCTTTCTCAGCTTGGATGTGTTCAAAAACACGTGCACGAATCAGGCGCATCGCTTGTTCGCGGTTATCGTGTTGAGAACGACCATCTTGACAGTTAACCGTAATACCTGTTGGTAAGTGGACGATTCGAACAGCAGAGTCCGTTTTATTAACGTGTTGTCCCCCTGCTCCTGTCGCACGGTGTGTATCGATTTGAAGATCTTCTGGATCCAAGTCGATTTCTTCTTCTTCCACATCCGCCATCACAAGAACTGTTGCGGTTGATGTATGAATTCGACCTTGCGTTTCCGTTTTAGGAACACGTTGTACACGATGTGCCCCCGACTCGAATTTAAAATAACGGTAGGCTTCTTCACCTTTAATTACAAAAGAAATTTGACTGTAGCCACCCGCTTCTGCTGGGCTGGCTTCTAAGACTTCCGTTTTAAGTCCGAGACTTTCGGCATATCGAGCATACATTCGATATAAGTCACCAGCAAAAATATTGCCTTCATCGCCACCTGCAGCCCCGCGAATCTCAATAATTGCATCATGATCATCCTGTGGATCTTTAGGAATGAGTAAAACACGCAGCTCTTCAATCATTTTCTCAAGTGTTTCTTGATGCTCTAAAACTTCCATTTCCGCAAGCTCCTTAAGTTCTGCCTCATCACTTGCTTCCATCATTTCTTTTGCTTGCTGATAGAAATCTTCAACTTTTAAAAACTCTCGATAAGCACTGAGCGTTTGCTGCATGGAGGCCTGCTCTTTTCCAAGTGATGACATTTGACGACGATCACTTAAAACAGCTTGATCCATCATCAAGTTATTGATTTCTTTTTCTCTTTCCACCATTTTTTCTAAACGATTTCTCATTGTTTCTTCCATCATTTTTCTTTCACCTCCAAATCACCATTAATGGCCGGTTTATCTTTCACAATATGGTGATGTCGACATCTTGCTTCATAAGACTCACTCGCGCCAACCATAATCACCGGATCATAGTAAGAAGCTGGCTCACCATCTACAAGTCTTTGAGTTCTTGTTGCTGGACCTCCACAAACAGAACAAATTGCAGGAAGTTTGGTCACAAACTCTGCTGTTGTCATCAGTTTGGGAATCACACCAAATGGTTCTGCTCGAAAATCCATATCTAAACCTGCGAGCATCACGCGAATCCCTTGCTTCGCTAAAAAATCCGAAACTTTGATGATATCTTCATCAAAAAATTGAACTTCATCAACAGCGACCACATCTGTTTCACTATCAACATAGTCTAAAATCTCCAAAGCATCTTTAATCACATGACTTTTGACTCGATTTCCCGCATGGGAGACAACCTCATTAGCACTGTAGCGATTATCGATCGCTGGTTTGAAAACATGTATTTCTTTTTTGGCATACTGCAATACATTCACGCGGCGAATCAACTCTTCGGTTTTCCCCGCAAACATACATCCGGTGATTACTTCCACAATCCCCGGTTTATATTGATGATACATCTTGTCACCTCAACCCCATTACTCTAATCTTACACGATTTGCGCAAAAAAAATAAGGGTTTCCCCTTATCTTTTTAATCCAAACCGTATTTTTTGTTAAACTTGTCGATACGTCCAGCCACTTTACCTTGACGTTGTTTTCCAGTATAAAATGGATGACAATTTGAGCAACGGTCAACACGCATATCGTCTGATGTTGAACCTACTTCAATTTTTGTATCGCAAGAAGTACAAATGATCGTTGCTTGATGGTATTCAGGATGAATTCCTTTTTTCATAACAATCTCTCCTTCCGCTTCTAAGGCACAATAATCCCTAGTTAAATGCTAGACAATAATAACACACACAAGATAAAAGCGCAAGACGAATCCCTCTTTTCACATAAGTCTCTTAAAAAAGGAACTTGTCTCGCCCATTTATCTGCTTATAATCAATCTACACAAGCTAATATAGCATAGACAAGCCTGTTTTCCAAATTATTTTATTTCTTCACAAACTCCAAGACTCCGTTCCTCAAACATTTCTAACGCTCTATCCCACTGATAGTCTTTTGGAACAAGATATCCACGCCAGCCTCGCGGTCTTTGAGGACTTTTTCTAAACGATTCAATCTCTAAAGTATTCTCAGACCAGGATGAGCTTAAATCATTTTCCGATTCGAAAAAATGATGCCGTAAAATATTCTCCGCGATCTTTTCTCGACTTTTTTCTTTTTCGAATATTTCATTTGTTACCTGGTATTTTTCCCTGCTTTGAGAGGATACAATATAATTATCTACGACTTCATAAATAACTTCCCTTTCATAAGACATCATGGGATAATCCTCATCATCAGCACTTTGATTCTCATAAAAATAGGCATCTTGCCCCTCAAAAGTACAACGATAAAAATGTTTCTCAGATGGCCTTCTAGCACAAGCGCTTAGAAAAAGCATTCCAATAAGCAGATAAATTCTTTTTTTCATCTAATCCCTCCGCACAAGATTCCATTTTGGAAATCTACGATATAAATAATAAATCCACAGAACATGCAATGGGTAGGTATGAGGATAAAGTAAAGAAACAAATAACATACCCAAAGAGACTACAACTGAAGCTTCAGAAGCCCCAACAGGAAGCATATATACTCCTGCAAGAAATAAGTGAACACAAAGAAGCACAGGTAATTGACGATAAAAGATAAATAAGAAAAACCATATCAATACCGATAAGATCAAAGATGTTTTGAGATATAATCGAAATGTTTTATTTCTTCCTACTTTCATCACTGAGAATTGGAAAAATTGAGGATGCCAAAAGAAATTAAAAACATATAAGAAAAAAAGGCTTGATGCTAGATAAAGATAGAATGAATTTGAAGTGAATCGATAGGACAATGACAAAAGAACACCCCATAAAACGACAATACCGACAAGGCGTAAGCCAAAATGACGAATTCGCATGCTAATCATCTTGATCACCAAGAACTTTCATAAACTCTTTTAAACTTGCAGGATGGTGATTACCTTTCACAATGGCTTCTTTTCCAAAAGTGCGAGTTGTTTTAAAAAGAATCGAATCTTTATACTTTTCAACATCCTCCGAAACGACATATGAATACTGACTTTGAAATTCATCGACACTTCCCTGGAAGATGACTTTATTTTCTTTGAAAATAAGATAATGCGTTGCGTATCGATCATAAAGCCAAGGTCGATTACTTGAAAGAATGGTGATTTGATTTTGTTGCTGTTGTAATAAAAGAAAAAGCATTGCTTCAAAATCTTTTTCATCTAAATAAAGATCCGGTTCATCGAGTAGAAAAACTTCTTTCTCTTGTAAGGCATAAAAATAAAACTTTAGGAGATTTTTACGACTTGACGTAAGTTCCAGTCCATAGAGATGTTTTTCTTCTTTAAACATTTCATGACATCTTTGACTGTCAGCAGTAAAATCAGATAAACTAGCAAAAACTTGGTCAACACGAATTTGATCAAACAAAGTGCTTTCATCCGGAACAAGTAAATGCACACCTTCAGAATCAAGTGTTCCCACATCAAAATGATTGAGACCTGATAAAACATTGAGAAGCGATGTTTTTCCACTCCCGTTCTCACCAACAACAAGCAAAAAGTCTGAAGCTTTTAAGTTGAAATCAAAGGGGCCCATTTCAATATTGCTATAGTGTATCCAAGCATTACTCACCTTCATCTAACACAGCTCCATCAAAAAAGATTTCTTCATCCAAAACATCGTTCCAAACAATTGATGGATTTAAAATATAAATTCTTTCTCCTCTTTCATAAGCTTTGTTTTGTACTCTTTTTAAAGCTTTCTGTAAGACAAAAGGATCCAGTCCTTGGTCTATGTTATCAAATATAAAAACTTCACTGTCAAAGCCCTCATAAAGGCTTATCAACATTCTTTTTTTCATACCTAAAGACCATTTCCTAATTTTTTTATCACAAGGCAAAGAATACAAAGAAATTGCTTCTTGAAATTGTCTCAAATTAAATTGAGGATAATTTCTATCATAAAATTGCGCAACAGTTCCCACCTTCATACTGTTAAAATGTATTTGATCTGCTGTCAATAAATTGGCGTTTTCCTTTTTAAAAGCATTGCGAATAAATCGTTTTGTATCTTGAACATGAACTCCAATAAAATACGACTCCTCATTTATTTCATAGGAAATGTCTTTTACTTTTTGTGACCAAACCAAAAATATAAATAAGAAAGCTAAATAAATAAAATAAGCAGTGATTGAGATCGCATATCTTTCCATTGGGAAGAAAAGTTTATCTAAAAATGACAAGACAATCATAAGATAAAAAGCTGAAATCATCACAAGAACAAGTATCGAAGTGATATTCTTAACAGTATCTTGCATTAAATGGATATTCAATGCTTCCAGTAAGCAAAGAAGAAAAAAATAAAATGAAATTTGTAAAAACATTTCCACAAATGAGGGGGCTTTGAAAAGAATCATTACATCGAGCATATAATAAAAACCCAACAACAAAAAGAATCCAAAAACTGTTTTAAGATAATGAGCCAAAAACCACTCTTTTTCAGAAATGCCTAAAGCATCTAAATGATACTTTCCATTTCTTTCACGGTTTGATGTCCAAAGATACAACCAATAAACACATACAAAAACGAAAATTGTTATCGACGCTTCGGAATATAAATTCATCATAGCAAGAAGCACAACACCCAATAAAACAAACCACCGATTATTTAAGTATGTAACCGACAATGCCTTTTTCATTGACTCTCCTCCTCTTTTAATAACCTAAGCCAATCATCATTTTTTCCCAACAGTTTTTGGATTTTTCGTATCGAATGAAGATGACTCAGTGCAATTTTTCGATATTCTTCTTCGACCTTTTTCATATCAAGCTTATTGACATAAGTTCCCTTTGCAGGAATAGAATAAATATAAGCGTTTTGCTCTAATAATTCATAAGCATTTTTAACAGTGATAACACTGACATTCAAATCTGAAGCAAGTGCTCGAATTGAAGGCAAGCGTTCATCTTCTTTTAAGTTCAAAGAAACAATTTGATCTCGTATTTGTTCATAAATTTGAAGATAAATCGCCTCTTTTGATTTTGTATCAATATAGACTTCCATCCACATCACCTGTATATATCCATTATACACAGTTATACAAAAAAGAAAAGATGTTTTTACACATCTTTTCTTAATCGTTCGATTTCACTTCTCAAATATTCTTGCATTTCCATCGCTTTGGGACCATCCATAGCAGGAACACCTTCCAATGGATAATCATAGTCAAAATCCAATTCCTCGTATTTGTTGACACCCATAGTATGGTAAGGTAAAATTTCAACCCTTTCAATACCGTGTAAAGGCGCAATATAAGCGGCTAATTCGTCCATATACTCATAAGTATCATTGATACCTGGAATAATCACAATACGAATCCACATCGGAACCTTCATTTCCTGAGCTTTTTCGAGAAAAATTTGTGTTCTTTCGATTGGAACACCGGTCATTTCTGTGTATTTATCAGGAGCAAGTCCTTTAATATCATAAAGGATTAGGTCTGTAACACTTAAAATATCTTCAAAGCGATCGGGGCGTCCAAACCCTGATGTATCCAAGACTGTATGAATTCCCTCTTCTTGGCAAGCAAGCATTGCTTCGTATAAGAAATCAGGTTGATTCAGTGGTTCTCCACCACAAAATGTTACGCCACCATCATCACCATAATAAGGTTTAAAACGTTTTAAACGTTCTACCAGAGAACCCACAGTCACCTCATCTTCAGGTTTATGCGTCCACATATCGGGATTATGACAGAAAAGACAACGGAGTGGACAGCCGGATAAGAACACAACTGTTCTTATCCCAGGACCGTCCACTGTACCCATTGTCTCTAACTTCCGAACATATCCGACTTGATTTCGATTAGATCGAATCATGGAATGTACGACTGATAACCTCTTCTTGTTGTTCCTCTGACAAGCGGTTAAAGTTTACCGCATAACCAGAAACGCGAATCGTTAATTGTGGATATTTCTCTGGATTTTTCATCGCGTCTTGAAGAACTTCACGATTTAAGACGTTGACGTTCAAGTGGTGAGCTTGTTGACGGAAGTAACCATCCATAATACCAACAAGATTCTTGACACGCTCGTCTTCATCTTTACCTAAAACTTGTGGAACAATTGAGAATGTATTTGAAACACCGTCTTCACAGACATTGGTGTAAGGAATTTTCGCAACCGAGTTTAAGGATGCAAGCGCTCCAGACTGATCACGTCCGTGCATTGGGTTTGCACCTGGCGCGAAAGCTTCACCTTTCTTACGTCCATCAGGTGTTGAACCTGTTTTCTTACCATACACAACATTCGATGTAATGGTTAGAATTGATAAGGTATGACGTGCCTCACGAATGACTGGTACTTCTCTTAGATAAGCAGAGAATCTTTCAACAAGTTCGACTGCAATCGAGTCAACACGATCATCGTCATTACCATATTTTGGATAGTCTCCTTCGACTTCAAAGTCAACAGCGAGGCCATTCTCATCACGAATTGGTTTAACTTTTGCATATTTGATGGCTGATAAGGAGTCAGCTGCAACAGATAAACCAGCAGCACCGAATGCCATGAGGCGTTCGACATCTGTATCATGAAGAGCCATTTGTCCTTTTTCATAAGCATACTTATCATGCATTGTATGAATAATATTCATGGTATCAACATAAACGGATGCAACTTGCTTCAACACTTTATCGTAAGCTTCAATAACTGTATCGTAGTCAAGAACTTCATCTTCAATTGGCTCGAAACCTTCAAGTACTTTAATGCCACGAATTTCATCTACACCACCGTTAATAGCATAGAGAAGTGCTTTTGCTAAGTTAGCACGTGCACCGAAGTACTGCATTTGTTTACCAATTTGCATTGCGGAAACACAGCATGCAATACCATAGTCATCACCAAAGCTTGGACGCATAATATCATCGTTTTCATATTGAAGTGCCCCTGTCTCAATAGACATTCTTGCACAGTAGCGTTTCCATCCTTCTGGTAAGGCATCTGCCCATAAAATCGTCATATTTGGTTCTGGTGCAGGACCAAGGTTTGTAAGGGTATGAAGATAACGGAATGATGTTTTTGTAACGAGTGTACGCCCATCTTCACCCATACCACCAAGTGCCTCAGTTACCCATGTTGGGTCCCCAGCAAAGAGTTCATCATATTCTGGTGTACGCAAGTGACGAGCAATACGTAGTTTCATAATAAATTGATCGATATATGATTGAGCTTGTTTTTCATCAATGAGACCTTTTTCCATATCTCGTTCGATATAGATATCAATGAAAGTTGCTGTACGACCTAGGCTCATTGCCGCACCGTTGTTTTCTTTGATTGCTGCTAAGTAACCAAAGTATGTCCATTGGATTGCTTCTTGAGCCGTCTTGGCAGGAACACTGATATCAAAGCCATAACTTTCAGCCATATTCTTCATTTCATGAAGAGCACGGATCTGATCCGAAACTTCTTCTCGCAATTGAATAGTTTCAGGAGTAATTTCAGTAATCGCTGCTTTATCGGCTTCTTTCTCTTCAATAAGGAAATCGATACCATAAAGAGCAATACGACGATAGTCTCCGATAATACGTCCACGACCGTATGCGTCAGGAAGACCTGTTAAGAGTCCTGTTGTACGGAATCGACGCATTTCTGGGGTATAAACATCAAAAACACCTTGATTATGCGTTTTCGTGTGTTTATGGAAAAATTCATCATATTTTTCATCCCACTCATAACCGTAAATATCTAAAATATTGTCAACCAAACGAATTCCACCAAATGGATTAATAATACGTTTTAGTGGAGCATCTGATTGAAGACCAACAATTTCTTCATGTTCTTTGATGATATATCCTGGTTCAAAATTATCAATACCGGATACATTTTCTGTATCGATATCAAGCACTTGAACCTTGAGTTCTTCTTTTAAAAGATCTAAACATCTATCCCAAAGAACTTTTGTGTTTTCTGAAATACCTTCTAGAAAACTCTCATCTCCCTCATAAGGGGTATAGTTTTTTTGAATAAAGTCTCTGACATTAACTTCTTCTTGCCAGACACCTGATTTAAATCCTTCCCATGCTTTTTTCATAGCGCCATCTCCTTTTCATCCCTATAATAACATAGACCTGTAAGCGCTGTACAATTTACGTTTGTTATGTAAGCGTTTTCTTGTTAGAAATGTGTGCAAAGTTCTTGACAAAAGAAAAAAGCGTTTGTTGATTGTTCACAAACGCTTTCTTTTCACAAATTTGCTTATTCTTTTTTCTCGCGCCATATCTTTGCGCCCAAACTCTCTAATTTTTCATCAATACTGTCATAACCGCGCTCAATATGATATATTTCATCAATCTCAGTAACGCCATCAGCCATCAAGGCAGCAACAACAAGGCTGGCACCTCCACGAAGATCCATCGCGGACACCTTTGAACCATATAAGTCAACCGGTCCTTTGATGATGGCTTGCGATTGAAGAACCTGAATATCTGCACCCATACGATGCAATTCTTCACAGTGTTTGAATCTTTCAGCATAAATTGTTTCTTTAATACTTGAGTTTCCTTCAGCTTTCGTTAAGAGACTGGTTAGTGGTTGCTGTAAGTCTGTTGCAAAACCTGGATATGTTTGTGTTGTAACATCAATGGCTTTTAAATCATCAGAACGACGGATCCTTGCCCAGTCTGCACCAATTTCAATATCCACACCCATTTCAATAAGTTTTGAAGTCAAGGCCTCAACGTGCTGAGGAATGATGTTTTCAACTGTAACATCTTCTGCCATCGCAGCTGCGATGATAATATATGTTCCTGCTTCGATACGATCCGGTATGATCTCATGTGGATGACCTTCTAGTCTTTCCACACCATCAATCGTAATAACACTGGTTCCGGCACCACGAATTCTTGCACCCATATTATTTAAAAAGGTCGCAACGTCGATAATTTCTGGTTCCTTGGCTGCATTTTCAATTACAGTGCGACCCTCAGCTAAAACAGCCGCTAACATAATATTGATGGTAGCACCAACAGATTGGAAGTCTAAATAGATTTTATCCCCAATGAGTCGATCGGCTTTAATTTCATAAAAGCCTTCTTTATAATCTACACTTGCACCCAAGGCTTCAAAGCCCTTTAAATGTAAATCAAATGGTCGAGGACCTAAATAACAGCCTCCTGGCATTTGCATTTTAATATGACGATACTTACCTAAAAGCGCCCCCATAAAATAATAAGAAGCACGAAGCTTGGTCACTGCATCATGATCCAAAACTCTGTTTTTCATTCCACGAGTATCAATGCCAAAGTGACCTTCTTCTTTTTGACTTACTTTTACATTCAATTCTTCTAATAAAACTGCTAAGGATTCAACGTCAGATATTTCAGGTACTCCATAAATATCCACAACGCTTTCTTCCGCTAAGATTGCCGCCGGTATCAAGGCTACCGTAGCATTTTTGGCTCCACCTATTCTCACTTTTCCTTCGAGACGATGGCCTCCTTCGATCTTAATTACTTCCTTCATGCCAACAACTCCTTCAACTGTCAATAGTATACAATAAACTTAAAGGATTGCCTACCTTTTCACATATTAATCATTGCTTGCCCAAGTATATAAGGCCGATACAAAAAAGAGACCTCCGATAAGATTGCCTAAAAAAGAAAAAACGAAATTATTGAAAACATCGCTTATGAGTAAAGCACTCGAAGAAAAATAGGTTGAGAGGAGGAGAAAGGAATTCGCAATGCTATGTTGAAATCCCAAAACTACAAAAATCATAATCGGAAACCAAATAGCGATAAATTTGGCAGCTCCTTCGTCAAAAGCATTGCACAACCAAACAGAAAGACCCACAAACCAATTACACATCATGGCCGATACAAAAACTTGCATTGAAGATGCAGAAGTTTTTGAGAGTGTAATCGATACCAAACTTTGCCCTAGATTCGTCAAACTTGATCCATCAAACCATTCATCAAGAACAAAAGTCACTAAAAAAACAAAAAACACACCCAGTAAATTAAAGACAGTGATTTGAAAAACATTGCTAAGATAATCCTTTAAACTAACTTTTTCATTCATGTAGGCAGTTCCGACAACCATCATATTCCCTGTTGCCAGTTCTCCACCCGCCAAAAGAATAATGATCAGCCCAATTGGAAAAAGCGAAGCTGCCAAAATCAAATCATTTTTAATGTTCATCGTCTTAATAAACGCCCAATACGCAAAAGCAATCATGGCTCCTGCAATAAAACCCAAAATAAATTTTTGTTTCGTTGTTTTTTGTGTTTTTTCAACACCTAAATCAACAATCTTATTTTTTGTCTCTTGTAGTGTTCGCATTTTATGCCTCCTATACATTAAAAAAGCTACTTGCTTGGCAAGTAGCTTTTAAACTTTTGTTTTTTACGCTTTGTCTGCGCTGCCGAACATTTCAATTTTTTCACGGACAGCTTCTTTGATTGCTTCTGCACCTGGTGCAAGAAGTTTACGTGGGTCAAAGCCTTTTCCTTCTAAGTCTTTGCCAGCTTCGATATATTTACGTGTAGCGTCTGCGAATGCAACTTGGCACTCTGTGTTTACGTTAATTTTCGCAACACCTAAATCGATAGCTTTAAGGATTTGATCTTCAGGAATACCTGATCCACCGTGTAATACTAATGGAATGTTTCCTGTTGCATCTTTGATTTCCTCTAAACGATCAAAGCTTAGTCCTTGCCAGTTTTCAGGGTATTTACCATGAATGTTTCCAATACCTGCTGCCAAGAAATCAATACCTGTTTCTGTAATTAAGCGGCACTCTTCTGGATCGGCAAGTTCACCTGTACCGATGATTCCATCTTCTTCTCCACCAATTGAACCAACTTCTGCTTCAACGGATACACCTTTTGAATGCGCTAATTCAACGATTTCTTTTGTTTTCGCTAAGTTTTCGTCAAATGGAAGTGCTGAACCATCATACATAACAGATGTGAAACCTGCTGCGATTGCTTCTTTTGCTCCTTCATATGAACCGTGGTCCAAGTGAAGTGCTACTGGAACTGTAATATTGAGTTCTTCCATCATTCCGTTAACCATTCCAACGATTGTTTTGAAACCGCCCATGTATTTTGCTGCACCTTCTGATACAGCCATTAACATTGGAGAGTTAGACGCTTGTGTTTGTTCTAAAACCGCTTTTGTCCACTCGAGGTTATTAATGTTAATTGCAGGAACGGCATAATGACCGTCGCGTGCATTTTCTAAAATTTCTTTTGCTGATACTAATGCCATAATTTAATTTCCTCCTCTTTTCACTATATCTTTATATTACTACCTTTTTGCGAATAATGCAAAGCCGATTTCACAAAACCTTTAAATAAAGGATGAGCTTTATTCGGTCTTGACTTAAATTCCGGATGGAAGATACAGCCTATGTGAAAATCTTGTTTTGGATATTCAATAATTTCGACAATTTGACCATCCGGACTAATACCTGAGAAGACCATTCCTTTTTCTTCAAAGATATCTCGATACTGGTTGTTAAATTCATAGCGATTACGGTGTCTTTCAAAGACAACTGGGTCCTTAGAAACTTGATAAAGTTCAGCCACTAAGCTATCTTTTTTTATTTTACATGGAAAATTACCCAAGCGAATATTCTCTTCACCACGGAAACCATTCTCTAACAACGTAATCACAGGGTCTTCTGTTTTTTCAAATTCAAGAGAATGAGCTTCTTCCAGTCCGCAAATATTTCTTGCAAAATCAATCGCCATCAATTGCATTCCTAAACCAATGCCTAAAAGAGGAATGTTTTCTTCGCGAGCATGCGCGATTGCTATTAATTTACCATCAATGCCTTTATCCGCAAAAGCACTCGGTACTAAAACAGCATCCACATTCGAGAGTTTTTCTTTTACATTTTCACGTTTTAATTCTTCAGAGTCGATCCAACGAATCTTAACATCGCTTGAATAAACAAACCCGGCATGATATAAAGCCTCAGTAATCGACAAATATGCATCATGAAGCTCAACATACTTACCAACCAAAGCAACTTCAATGGAATGCTTTAAGTTCTCGGTACTTTCAATCATCTCGATCCAAGTGCTCATATCAGCTTCTGGAAGATCTTGCATATCAAGTTTTTTCAAGATGATCTCATCAAGGCCTTGTTCTTGAAAAAGAAGTGGTAATCGATATAAATTATCAACATTTCTTGATTCAATAATAGCTCGCCTGTGAACATCACAAAACAAAGCAATTTTTTCTTTCATATGACCTTCTAAAGGCTCATCACAACGTGTAACAATAACATCTGCCTTAATCCCTTGCGACATCAATTCTTTAAAACTATGTTGTGTAGGTTTTGTTTTAAACTCATTGCTTGCCGGAACTTTGGGAATCAGTGTCGTATGAATAAAAATCACATCGTTTTCTGGATTTTCAGCATAAACCTGGCGAATTGCTTCTAAAAATGGCAAAGATTCAATATCACCAACAGTTCCACCAATTTCCGTAATCACAACATCGGCATTGGATTCCTTCGCAGCAGCATAAATTTTATTTTTTATTTCATCTGTAATATGAGGGATCACTTGCACTGTTGCCCCATCATATTCGCCATTACGTTCTTTTCGAATAACACTTTGATAAACTCGTCCAGTTGTAATGTTTGCATTTTGTGTCAATTCAACATCGATGAAACGTTCATAGTGACCCAAATCAAGATCTGTCTCAGCCCCATCTTTGGTGACAAAAACCTCACCATGTTGGTATGGCGACATTGTTCCTGGATCCACATTGATGTAAGGATCAAACTTCTGCATAAATATATTAAGACCACGATTTTTTAGTAAACGTCCTACAGAAGAAGCGATAATTCCTTTACCTATGCCTGAAACAACGCCTCCTGTTACAAAGATATACTTCGCCATATCACATCATTTTCTCCTTTAAATACATTCTTTGTTTCCCTAACAAAAAGAAAAGCTTCCAAAAATGGAAGCTTTGTGCCCTTTCTTATTCTAGCAAAGTCAGAAGCTTTCTTCAATATTATTCTTCTTCTTCATAATCTTCATAATCATCGTATGCATCCAATAAATCAGGATCAATTCGAAGACCGTTTTCAGACTGACGTTCTCTTAAATCCCAACGATTCCCATCCATAGCAATAAAGCGAGAATCTAACATAAGCGCATTATAGAACGATGCAATTCTTTTTTTAAAGAAAGCTTCATTAAAATCACCTTTTTCGCAAACTTTTGTCCACAACTCATTAAAAAGTATTTCGCCTTCGCTTTCTTTTAGCACATCATATGCAAGATCACTGAGTGATTTTGATGACATCCTAGTCCCCTCCATTCCATTCACATTGATAATCATTTTCAGAGACATGATTCTCCTGATGATATAAGGCATACAAAATACGCAGTGAATTTTCTGTTTGAATTAAGTCTTTAATCTCAACCTGAAAAGAGAGTGTACCATGCTCATTATGTACTTCAAGAAAACTCTCCTCTTTCAAAGAGAAGAAGGCTTGAGTAACAGCTTCACCTCTTCGAACAAGCGATACCTCATCCTCAAAGAGATCTAAAACAACTTCAGCACCATCTTCTTCTTGATAAACAAGCCGGCGGTACATTCCAAAATCTAATAAATTAGCTGGGAGTTTTTCCATCTTAATTGAATCAATTGACGCGCGATGAAAAACGTCCACATCAAGTTCCATATCATCGCCTCACATTCCCTTATTTACAAAGAATTATAGGCATTTTCCTACAATTGTCAAGCCTTTCGACTATATATCCTTGATACAATCTTTTTTATAAGAAAAAAACAGAGTCTTTTCGACTCTGTTTCCTCTTTATTTTCTCGCTAAAAATTCTTCAATCTCTTCAATTTCAATCAATATCTCTGGCGCAAGATCTTCAC
The DNA here is from genome assembly GCA_030152625.1 of Erysipelothrix sp. GTDB lineage: Bacteria > Bacillota_I > Bacilli_A > Erysipelotrichales > Erysipelotrichaceae > Erysipelothrix. The sequence continues at coordinate 2,979 of JASLJD010000051.1, read as the reverse complement.
AACCATCTTCCGTCACAAGAAGATCGGTTTCTAAACGAATACCAAGACCCTCTTCAGCAATATAAAGACCCGGCTCATTGGTAATGACATTCCCAGCTTCTAAAGGAGCCTCACGATCAATCCATACATCATGAGTATCTAAGCCTAATGAATGGCCAATGCTGTGATAGTAATACTCATCAACATCTTCCACATCGTTGATCAATCCCAAGCGAATGCATGCTTTGCCAAGGCTTTCCTTCGCAAGATTATTCAAATCAATCAAACTCACACCTGGTTTCACAGCCGCAGTGATTTCTTTCATTGTGTTTAAAACTTCTTGATAAACTTCACGTTGACGTGGTGTAAATTTTCCATTTACGGGATATGTTCTTGAAATATCTGCACCATAATGATCGCGCATAATCCCTAAATCAACAAGCACCAAATCACCATCATTTAATGGCATATTATTTTCAATATAGTGTAAGGTTACCGCATTTTGACCGCCGGCAACAATGGTATCAAACATTTCACTACCGTGACGTTTGGCACCTTCATAGATAAATCGTGCTTCCATTTCCTTTTCATTCTTCCCTGCTTTCATTTCTGAAAGCATCGCTTCGATCGCTGTATTGGTTAAGCTGATCGCCTCACGAATTTTCTCAACTTCTTCTGGATGCTTAACCATTCGCTCTTCTACAAAAACATCGTAAACATTTTTAATCCGTTTTCCTACAAAGAAATCTTGCATTGTACTTGCGGATGCATAAAAGTTTTCTCCATTTTGATCATGGTCAAAATCAAGACCAATTGTTTTCACATTCGCCTTAACTTCTTCCACAAAATCTTCAAATTCTTCCATATAGTGAATATTATCAATTTCAGAAATCGCATAAGCTTCCTCTTTACGCATGTAATGGCCGATCCACTTTTCCATGAAAGGATCCACATCACGTAAAAAGAGATGTTCACTGTCATCACGACGATCAAAAACTAAAATAGCTAAGGGTTCTTCAATCCCAGTTGCGTAAACAAAATTTCGATTAGCATGGAAGGGATAGACTGCATCGGCACTTTTTCTAATTTCCTCTCCACTCATAATAAAAGTAACTGAGTCTTGAGGAAGTTTCTGCATAATATTTTTTCGAATACGTTTATATACTTCTGCTTTCATTGCATTACCTCCTCTGGATAAAATACTTTGTGATCTTCTTTGTCTTCTCCAGAGACAAAGCCTTTCACAATATTGGACATTTGTGAAAGTTCTTTAAGACCATCCTCACTCGCAACCCACACAACTGATGTTCCAGATTCAGTGTAAGGGCTGTAGAGTATTTGTTTTGGCGCATCTTGGGCCAAATAATATTTTGGATCATAATTCTTTGATTCAAGCTTCTTTTTTAAATCATCAAGTCTTTGTTCTTCCTCGATATCCTCATATTGAAAGAGTTTTCGATTCAAAAGACGTTGGGATAAATCACTTAAGATAGGATCTTTTGATCTCGTTAAACGCATAAATCCTGCAATACTCGAGGCTTCATCGAGGCGGAAATGATCTTCTAAACTCGGTTTTTGACCGTTTAAAAACGGACGAAACATCGCAACATCATCAATCAAACGGGGATTTATTTGGTCTAAATCACTCATACGCTTAAAAAGCGAAACTAAAACAGCATCAAAACTTCTCGCCACCGGATGATAATATACTTGCCAGTACATTTGGTAGCGAGCCATAATGTAATCCTCAACTGCATGAATACCGCTTTCTTTAACAGCCAATTTACCATCAACCACACGAAGGGTGCGTAAAATCCGATAAAGATCAAATTCACCATAACTTACACCTGTAAAATAAGAATCTCTTAAAAGATAGTCCATACGGTCAGCATCTAACTGACTCGAAATCATTTGTGTAAGTAATTTGTTTTCACTTCGATGAGCGATAATGTCTGCTACAAATTGTGGTAATTTAGGATGAGCTTTTTTTAAAATTTTATGAATCTGGGTTTCTTCTAAAATAATTCGATCAGTAAATTCTTCATGATTTGTTTTGCTGACTGATTCAAAAGAATGAGAATACGGCCCATGACCAATGTCATGCAATAAAGCCGCACATAAAACAGCGACTCGTTCAAACTCACTAAGATTTTGTAAACCTTCTACCCACTCTAGCATTAAGCGAGCTACTTCATAAACCCCTACGGAATGCGAAAAACGTGAATGTTCCGCTCCATGATAGACTTGAAACGATCCACCCAATTGATGAATGCGCCTGAGTCTTTGAAACTCAGGGGCATTGATAAGATCCCAAATAACTTGATAACGTACATGAATATAACCATGTACTGGGTCCCTCATTACTTTTAATTCAGGACATAGCTTGAATTTAGCCAAGGTAATCCTCCAAACGATTACGCACAGTATCTTCTCCTAGAAGATAAATTGCATTCATCAAATCTGGACCATGGGTCTGATGCGTTGTGGATACACGAAGACCCATGAAGAGGGGTTTACCTTTCAAACCAGTTTCTTTTTTCGTGATATTAAATGCTTCACGTAAATTTTCAACTGTCCACTCACTTGGTAAATGATCGAGGAAAGCTTGCGCAACTTCTTTGGTCGAAGCTTCTTCCAATACTTTTTTCGCATCTTCACTCAGCTCAGGTTCTGAAAAATACATCGATACCAAGTCGACAATTTCTTCACCATATTGTAATTGTTCTTTATAAAGCAACAATAAATGGTGAAGCCAAGTCTCAGAAACATCACTCAAGTCATAGGCTTCTTCCATAAAAGGCATTACAAAATCAATCCATGCATCATCTTCCATTTCCTTAAGGTATTGATGGTTCATCCATGTCAATTTCTTTACATCAAACATCGAAGGCGACTTCGATAAACGATGCTCATCGAAAACCTCAATGAGTTCTTCTTTGGTGAAAATTTCTTTTTCGCCTGGATAAGACCATCCTAACAAAGCCATAAAATTAAACATCG
>JASLJD010000041.1 GCA_030152625.1 Erysipelothrix sp. | reverse complement strand
ACATATTGATAAGGAAACGATGGAAATACATCATACAAAACACCATCAAACATACATTAATAATTTAAATGCAGCTCTTGAGAAACATCCTGAATTAAAAGAAGTCGAATTAGAGACACTCATCAAAGATCTTGACGAGATTCCAGAAGATATTTACACAGCTGTCCGAAACAACGGTGGTGGACACTATAACCACAGCCTGTTCTGGGAAATTCTTGCACCCGCAGAAGGACAAAAACCTGAAGGCGAACTTCTTGAGGCCATCAATAAAGACCTCGGTAGTTTCGAAGCCTTCCAAGAAGAAATGGCTAAAGCCGCTGCAGGACAATTTGGTAGCGGATGGGCATGGCTTGTTATCGATGAAGATAAATCGCTTAAAGTTGTCGCAACCGCAAACCAAGACAACCCACTAAGTCAAGGTCTAAGACCAATCTTAGGTATCGATGTCTGGGAGCACGCTTATTACTTGAAATACCAAAACCGCCGTGCCGATTACATCGACAACTGGTTCAAAGTCATTAATTGGGACAAAGTATCTGAGCTATACAAACAATACAAATAAATGTAAAGACCCTTCTGGGGTCTTTTTTTTATTTATAAAGAGACATGTAAGGTAATTGCCCCGGAAAAAATATACTTAAATTGATATTAAGGCCTTATTAAGTAACACCTGTATATTTTCTTTCAACTATAATGATTCTATAGGAGGGGCAGTGTGGATAAAACCGATTTAAAGCGAATCATCATTCAAAGAGCAATTCAATCAAAGAATATGACAATCAGCGATTTCGCTTTTGAAATCGGCTATGCAAGATCCTATCTATCCGCCATTATCAATGGCAGCCGAAAGGCAAATGACTATATATTAGAACACATAGCAAATGCTTTAGGAATCTCATTTTCAGAATTATTTCACACTTACAAAGATTACCAAGAACATTGGCATCGATGTTTTTCGTCAATGCTTGAGTGGAACTTGGAAAACAGTTGGAAAGAGTATCGATTACTTAAAAATAAGGGGTATCAAAACTCCCAATTAATCTTGGTAGACCCAGAGATACCTCATCACTACATCCTAGCAGAAACATTTCTTGCAATTCATAAAAAAGAGAGAATCGATACTGAAAATTTAAATACTGAGCCCCTCCTTCTAGCACAATGCCTTCAATCATATCGAAAACAAGATTGGAAAAGATTGCAAGAAAATTTAGAAAAATGGAAAGAAATCGGCATCAGTGAAGAAAACAAAGGGATTTTTTCACTCTTTAAAGCAGTTTTGCTTTATTATCAAAGAAAGGTGTTTAGCGCATATGAACATCTTCTTAAAGCGCAGCATTTTTTCCTACAACACACCCATGTTTATTTACTTAAACTGAGTTTTCTTCTACAAGCTTCTATTTATACTTACTTTAAGCGTTTTGAGGAAGCTAGGAAAATATTTATAAAATTAGAAAAAAGCAATTTAAACAAGGAACATCAAGCAATTTGTGTTCAAAAACATTTCCTGAATCTTTTATTACAAAACAAGCTAACAGAAGCCGAAAATAAAATGAAACTTCATCCCGATTCTTTAGCACAATACGCTTGGCTATTTAACAGAGAAAAGAAAACAAAAAATGAAATCCTTGAAAAAGATTTCATGCTTTTTATCGATGTTATTGACAAGAACAAAATTTGCGAGCGCTTTGAAGAGGGGATTATCAATGTTCAATGTCCCTTGTTGGAACGTTTTATTCGTTTAAGTTTAATCGAACACTACCAAAAACAAAGGAAGTACAAAGCCGTTTCAAAACTACAAAATAGAGTTTAAAAAAAGATGATCTTAATGATCATCTTTTTTAATTTCTTCAATCATTGCATCCATGGCTTCTTGAGAAGAGGTATAAAGTTTCAATCCATAGTAGTCCAAAGCCCCAATCACATATTGATTCAAACCGTACGGCACATATTTCCCTTCATAATCGCCTGCATTCGGCATACGAATGTCGGAAACTACAGGGAAAATTTTCTTATCTCTTCCTAACATTTGCCCCAGCTCTAAGAAAACGCCTGCATCCAATGGATTATCTAAATTGAAAAGAAAATATTTCGCTGCTTCCATAGCCCTGTAATCGCCTTTGAAAATATCGATTGCTTGAGGCTGGGTGCTTTTATCATTGAAGGGGTTTTCAATCGGATTAAATACTACTGTTTCAATTTCTAATTCTTGAAGTTTATGTCGTAAATAATTCGCTTCCTTTTTTCTTTGCTCTATTTCCGCCTCAGTAAATAAACTGCCCGCTATATAAATCATTTTCATCCTCCTTAAGCTCATTATCAAAAATCACAAGAAGAATGTCAAGAAAAAAAGGGTTTTCACCCTTTTTGTAAATGATAACAAATAATCCCAGCGGCAACCGCCACATTCAAAGACTCAAAATGAGTCATAGGAATTTTTAAAAATTCATCAGACAGCCTTAGAATTTCATCTGAGACACCTTGTCCTTCCGAGCCTAAGACCACCGCAATCTTTTCTTCTTTCATCGCCTCTAGACTGATACTCTCGTCCGATAAATAAGTTGCATAGACAGAGATCGAGCGATCTTTCAACAAAGGAATTACCTCAGTCAAATCCTGACGATGATAGGGAAGATGAAACACAGCCCCTTGGCTTGCTCGAATTGTTTTATCGTTCCAAGCATCTGCAGTATCTAAAGATGCGTAGATGACATCAAAACCAAAACTATAGGCCGTTCGAATAATCGTACCAACATTTCCTGGATCTTGAACTCCATCTAAAAGCAGGATCTTTTCTTCTTTTTTCGCCTTTAATTTTGGCTTTTTCAATAATGCAAAAACTTCTGAGCCTGAACTTGTTTGCGATATTTTATCCGCTATTTCCCGGGTAATCACCCAGTCAGAAGATTCATCCAAACCGATACGAATATAATCTAAATCTGTTTTCGAAAGTTCCTCTAGAAGATGCTCTCCTTCAACAAGAATTTCGCCATACTGATCCCGATACTTCTTTTGATGAAGCCGAGCTAAATGTTTAACTCGGCTATTTTGTAAGGATTTAATTTTCATTGGCCAAGACAGCCTCACAGCGTGCACAAAGGCCTTCATCATTCACCGCTTCAACAATGTTCCAGCAACGCGGACATTCGTGCCCCTCAATATTTTCAACACTGACTTGATAACCCATTACTTCCTCAAGCGCTTCGTCTGTAAAGCTTACTTTGGAGACAATGAGCCATTGCGCTAAATCATCCCCTGCAATTTCTTCAATCAAAGCCAAGTCATCTTCATCAAGATTCAGATGCACATGCGCCTCCAGTGATTTCCCAATCACTTTCTCTGCACGTTTATCTTCTAAAGCCTTGAATACAGCTTCGCGAAGTTCAAAGATTTTCGCAAATTGAGCTTCCTCTTCTTCGCTTAAAATTGCTTCCGTCATTTTGTTAAATTCCATGAGATGCACACTGTCCTCATTTGGTCGGAAATAATCATTCAACTCTTCCATTGTATGCACAAGAATCGGTGCCATCAAACGAGAATACATATCTAAGGCATGGTATAAAACCGTTTGGACTTCACGACGTTTCGGATCGTTTTCTGCCTCGATATAAAGTGTATCTTTATTGTAATCAAGATA
>JASLJD010000029.1 GCA_030152625.1 Erysipelothrix sp. | reverse complement strand
TGATTACAGGAAAAATTATTGTTTTCGTATCACATCCCGAACGTTTTACTGCTTTGGAAGAGCATTGGGAAGTTATCAGTGATGTGACGCTTGCAAAGGCTGTTAGAGCTTCATGTTCATTTCCATTCGCAATTGATGCCTGTCCGTTAGGCGAGTATCAATTGACCGATGGCGGTGTTCGAATGAACTTACCATCACCTTTGCTAAGGGCTTATGGCATGGATGAGGTTATTGCTGTGACGATGCATAATGAAGCGCATTATGATCAAATTGATTCATTCACAGGTCTAGCGAATCGTATGATGGAATTGATGCGTCAAGAACACGATCTTCATGTCGTAAAGGAAGATGTAGATGTCTTAATCAATGTTCCTTTGCAAGGTGTCTGGGTTTTTGAGGTTGGGAAAGGGCGCTACACCATTGAAATGGGCGAGCGCGCAGTGAATGAAAAGATGAGTGAACTACAAGACTTTAATCGTAAAAAATCATGGTTTGAAAAACTTTTAAAAAGGAGTGACTAAGGATGGAATATAAAATTTTAAGAAATGGTGTTAATATTCCTGTTTTAGGATTGGGTACGTACAAACTTTATGACAAAGAAGCGGAACAAGTCGTTTCTAAAGCTTTGGAATTGGGCTATCGTCATATCGATACCGCTTCTTTCTATGAAAATGAAGAAGCGATCGGTCGAGCCTTGAAAAAGTCCGATGTTCCAAGAGAAGAACTTTTTATCACCAGTAAATGCTGGGAGGATGAACAAGGAAGTGAAGAAGTTGTCGCCGCTTTGGAACGTTCACTGGAGCGTTTACAAACAGACTATTTGGATTTGTATCTTATCCATTGGCCTGATCTTAAATCAATTGAGACATGGAAGGCTATGGAAAAACTTTATGAAGAAGGTAAAGTGAGGGCAATAGGTCTATCCAATTTTCATTCTCAACATATTGAAGCAATCTTTGATGAGGCCAGTGTTTGGCCAATGGTGAATCAATTTGAACGCCATCCTTATCTTCGTCAAGAAGCTTTGCATCAATTATCAAGGGAAAAGGGCATGCAAGTAGAGGCTTGGTCTCCGATTGCACGCGGTGAAGTGCTGGATGAGGAAGTTATTTTGAATTTGGCGGAAAAATATGGGAAAACAGCAGGTCAAATTGTCTTGAGATGGCAGATTCAAACAGGCTTTATTGTTTTCCCTAAAACATCATCTGTCGATCGTTTAAAAGAAAATATCGATGTTTTTGATTTCGAACTGGAAGAATCTGAGATTGAAGCGATCAATGATTTAAACAAAGATCATCGCTTTGGTAAGAATCCAGATGAACTGAGTGTTTTAGAAAAATAAGTAGCAGAGAGTCTGCGAAAGCAGGCTTTCTTATTGTATCAAGGATAAAACTTACCTAGACTATACTTGATGATGGAGGTCATTATGCGAAAAAAAACAATCATGCTTTCAGTAATACTTGGCATATTAACTGCATGCGGTTTTGAAAAAGAAGCCAGTCTTGATTTAAAGGAAGGACAACTCAAATTACCACTTTATGACACAGTGAGTGTGGAAAAGTTTGAGGAGATGCTCACAGAAGAGAGCCGTTCTTTAGAAAACCTTTCTTGGACTTATTGTGTCGATGGTAACTGTCAAAGTTTAAAGGAGTTTCAAGAAACGATGGCTAAAGAATATAATTTAGAATTAGCAAAGGATGAAATTCCAATCGTCGAGAATATGTCGGTGAAAGTCTGTGAATCTTTGTCTAAAGAAAAAGATCATTGCCTTGATTTGGATTTAGAACTTAAAAAGGCGCATCAAGATAAAAAGCAATATATCTATAAAGGAAAGCCTTTAGTGAAAAAAGAAGGTCGTTATGTTATTGAGGATTTTGAAGATGAGTTTGAAGATTTAGAAATAAAACGTTTCAGTTATCGCTTTGGTGAGTACCGTTTAGATGAAAGTAAAAAGGAAAAACTGGATCCCAAGGAAGAAAAATGTGTTTGTGATGATGAAAACATTATTTTGAAAAAAAAGCAAAAGAAAGAAGAAAAAAGAGAAAGCTCAAATCAAGATTCTCAAGAAAAAAAGAAAAAGCCTACGAACAAGCCAGCAGCAACGCAAAAACCTACAAGCAAGAAGCCGGCAAAGAAAAAACCTATGAACAATCCACCAGCAAAGGAAAAACCAGAGAAAAAGGATGAGCATGTTATCATTCCTAACAGTGAAGCGCATAATATAGATGTTTTGGTGAATCGTAAGCGTCGCTTAGCTTCTGATTTCGAGCCCAATTGGGTTTATATGGATGCCAAATATGCTGTTGATAAGGGCTATCGAGTACAAAAGGATGCGGCCGAGGCTTTCATGCTTTTAGCAGATACAGCTGAAGAAGAACTAGGCAAACGTGTGTATATTACTTCTTCATTCCGACCTTATTCAAGTCAAAAGAATCTTTATGATAATTATGTTGCTAAGCATGGTTTAGAGAAGGCTAATCGTTTTTCAGCGCAACCAGGAGCTTCTGAGCATCAAACAGGTTTAGCGATCGATGTTGTGGGTGAAAATCGTGATATGTGGAACTTTGGACAAACGGAGGAAGCGAAGTGGCTTCATGCGAATGCGCATCGTTTTGGCTTCATATTACGATATCCAGAAGGCAAAGAACACATTACTGGTTATATGCCGGAAGCATGGCATATCCGCTATGTTGGCAAAGATTTAGCGCATGATATTTATGAAAGAGGTATTACTTTAGAAGAGTATTATCAATAATTGTGTGCATAGCGCTAGCAAGTGCCCGTAACTGTGTTATAATAACACTGTGGAAATGATAATCATTATCATTTTAGGGTACTTAGGAGGTTTTTATGCATACAGAAAATTTAAAGGTTTTTAGAGAAACCATTATCAGTGGTATTTTGATTTTAATTGGTCATTTTACAGGAAAACCAATCTTTCTTATTCTAGCTATTATTATTGGTGGCTTTGATGAAGCGAAAGAAGGTTTACTTGATTCTATTGAGAATAAGCATTTTAATGTTGAACTTCTTATGATTCTGTCAGCGATCGGTGCCTCGCTTATCGGTCATTATATGGAAGGTGCCGTTCTTATTTTTATCTTCTCGCTTTCTGGTAATCTAGAAGATATGACCTTAGATCGCAGTAAACGGGAAATTCGTTCTCTCATGGAGCTTCAGCCAACTGAAGCCAACATGCTTTTGGACAATGGACAAACAAAGCGTGTCGATGTTGATGACTTGAAAGTTGGCGACCGTGTGATTGTTGCGGTGGGTGAGACGATTCCAATTGACGCGAAAATTGTTCAAGGTACAAGCAGTATTGAGGAAGCGGCAATTACAGGGGAATCACTTCCTGTCGAAAAGACTGTGGCAGATCAAGTTTTTGGGGGAACATTGAATATCTCGAATCCGATTACACTTGAAGTTACTTCGGATGTAAGTGAAACATTGATTCATAAAATCATCCAAATGGTCGATGATGCGCAGAACTATCCATCAAAGACAGCACGTTTTATTGATAATTTAGAAAACAAATATGCTTTAGGTGTTATTGTTGCGGTTGCAATCGTGATTATTTTTCCAATCGTTTTCCTTAATGAAAGTTTTCAAGAGGCCTTTTATCGTGGGATGATCTTACTTGTTGTTGCATCACCATGTGCCTTAGTTGCTTCGGTGACACCTGCGACTCTCTCAGCTATTTCTAATGGTGCGAAAAGAGGTATTTTGGTTAAGGGTGGCGTGCATTTTGAAAACATGATGGACGCAAAGGCAATTGCTTTTGATAAAACAGGAACCTTAACACGCGGTGTCCCCGAATTGACAGACTATTACTTTACAGAAGAAGACGAGAAGGAAATTGCGAAAGCAGTTATTGCGATTGAACAACATTCTTCACATCCTCTTGCAAGTGCAATAAACAAAGGTCTTTATGAACAATTCAATTTAAAAGACACCCCTCTGGCAGATAATGTCGAAGAGAAAGCAGGTTATGGTGTTTTAGGAACTTATCATGATGCGAAATATCGTGTGGGTAAATTGGAACACTTATCCGTTGTGGATGAAGAACTTGTTAACTTGGCTGAAAAATGGGCTAATGAAGGTAAGAGTATTGTTTACATTCAAAAAGATGATAAACATGTTGGTGTGATGGGCTTGATTGATGTTATTCGTGAAGACAGTAAAGATGTTGTTGCATGGTTGAATGACAACGGTATTGAAACCATCATGATCACAGGTGATAATGACGAAACAGCTCGTAATATTGGAGAACAAATCGGTGTTCGTCGTATTATTTCAGAAGCTTTACCGGATGAAAAAGCCGAAATCATTCGTGATTTAGAAGAAGAATTTGAAACGGTCGTGATGGTTGGAGATGGTATTAACGATGCGCCAGCGTTGGCGAATGCTTCAATTGGTATTGCGATGGGTGGCGGAACGGATATTGCTATGGAAGCTGCGGATGTTATTTTAGTTCAAGATGATATGGACAGTGTTCGCTATGCCATTGAGTTATCGCAAAGATTGCGTAAAATCATCATTCAAAACATTGTTTTCTCACTCTCTGTGATTGTTCTTTTGATTACCGCAACATTCTTTGATAAGATTCGTTTACCAATCGGTGTTGTGGGTCATGAAGGAAGTACGATTCTTGTTATTTTAAATAGTTTAAGACTTCTAAGATCTCATCGAGAATAATAAATAAAAGTTGGCTTCAGCCAACTTTTTTAATCTTTAAAAGCTTCTTTTTCTATTTGACAAGTTAAGCTAAAGCTCCTATACTAAATCATGTATTCACAATTTATTTACCAAATATAATACCTGTAATATGGGCAGGTAGTATCTACCAGTTTACCGTAAATAAGCTGACTATCGTGGTGAAAACACTTGTTTTCCCTCGGTGTTTATTTGGTAAAACACACAGGGAGAGGAGAAAGAATATGAAAAAATTCTTTAAGTTAGATGAATACAATACAACTGTGGGAACGGAAGTTTTAGCAGGAATGACAACTTTCTTTACCATGGCTTACATTTTATTTGTTAATCCAGACATTTTAGCCGATGCAGGCTTGCCAAAAAATGGGGTGTACATTGCTACAATACTTGCAGCAGTGGTCGGAACCTTGATAATGGGATTGTATGCGAACTTGCCTTATGCGCAAGCACCAGGAATGGGCTTAAACGCTTTTTTCGCTTATACAGTTGTCATTTATCATGGTTATACAGCCTATGAGGCACTTGCATTGGTTTTTATTTGCGGAATTATCAATATCATTGTAACGGTCACGGAT
>JASLJD010000153.1 GCA_030152625.1 Erysipelothrix sp. | reverse complement strand
ATTTACTCCTTTTACTTGTTTGTAAGTTTATCAAATTTTTAATCATTTTCCAAATAATCTCTAAGCGATTCTATTGCAATTGGACCTTTTCGAAGCTCAATTATTTCATTAGGATTTGATAAATCAAAGACGCTAGATGATTCCCTCTGTCCCGACTCACCCATAACTACACCATCAATCTTACCCTCTAATTGATGCAAAACCTCTTCCGAGGTTGTACCAGTTGGGTTTCCTGATAGATTAGCTGAAGGCAACCACAAAGGAACTCCTACACCATCAATAATTTCACGTAACCAAGCATCACTCGCAATCCGAATGCCTAAAGTTTTTTGATCCTTTAAAAAAGGGAATACACCTTCTTTTTTATTAAAGATAAAAGTAATTGAACCAGGCATAAATCTATTAATCAACCTTAAATCACGATCCGATAAATCCACCAACTCATGAATTTGATTAACCGAAGATACCATCAATGGAAACGGCTTATCGTCAGGTCTTCTTTTAACTTGCTTTAACTTATCATAAAGGAATTTATCATCACTTCTAACCCCCAACCCATAAACGGTATCCGTAGGCACCGCAACTATTTTACCATCCTTTAAATAACGAATAATTTCTTCTTTCTGTTCTCGCTCTAAGCGAGATGTATTCTTATTATGAATCATCACAAAACGATCTAATCCATTCATATCCTTAAGTAACACAATCTCAGCTTTAGGAAAATATTTTTCACTAAGAGATAAAACTGCCTCACCAATATCATAGCCAATTTCAAAAGCAATCAATCCACCCTCATTTAAAACAAGTGATGCCTCTTCTAAAACTTTCCTATAAAAAAATAAACCATCTTCTCCCCCAAATAACGCTATATGAGGTTCAAAATCATATACGGAGTCCTCAATCTCCTCCGTTTCCTTAATATAAGGAGGATTACATACTAAAATATCGAGTTTGATATTTTCCTTTATTAAAGGTTCCAACATATCACCTTGATAAATTGTCATATCTGCTTCTAGATGATTTGTATTTTGTCTTGCTACTTCTAAAGCTCCATCACTAATATCCGTCCCATATACGTGTTGATTTAGCTCCTTACTTAAAGCGAGACCAATAGCACCACTTCCGCAGGCCACATCCGCAATCACAGGCTTATCATAATAGTCATCTACATAGTTCAAAATATGTGCAACCAATTCTTCCGTTTCCTGTCTTGGAATTAAAACATTTTCATTTACCCATATTTTATATCCATAAAACCAATGAAAACCAAGCACATAAGCCAATGGTTCCCCATTACATATGCGTTTTAATTTCGCTTTATAATCTTGGTGTATGGTAAAATCTAGTTTCTCATCCATCATAAAATACATATCTAAATTATTTTCTCGCAACAATTCAAGCATAAGAAAACGTGCAAAACTGCTGTATACACCAGCATCTTCACACGCTTCTTCACCTTTTTTTAAAACTTCTCTTACTAACATTAGCCTTCAAGTCCCTCTTTTTGTTCCTGCGCCCACAGCGCTTCTACAATTTCATCCAGTTTCCCTTCCATAATAATATCTAATTTTTGAAGGGTCAACCCTATACGATGATCACTCACACGGTTTTGTGGATAATTATAAGTTCTGATTTTTTCAGAACGATCACCGCTTCCGATTTTAGATTGACGAACCTGACTTGCTTCCTGTTCTTTTTTCATTTTATGATATTCAAATATTCTAGCTCTAATCATACGCATCGCTTTATCACGGTTATCATGTTGAGAACGTCCATCCTGACAGTTCACTGAAATCCCAGTCGGTGTATGGGTAATTCTAACTGCAGAGTCCGTCTTATTAACGTGCTGTCCACCAGCCCCTGTCGCTCTATGTGTTTCAATAACCAAATCATTCGCATCAATTTCAACTTCATCTTCTTCAACATCGGCCATTACTAAAACGGTAGCGGTTGACGTATGAACTCTACCTTGTGTTTCCGTTTTAGGAACTCGTTGAACACGATGAGCGCCTGATTCATATTTAAAATGACGATATGGTTCATTTCCTTTAATTTCAAAAGAAATCATGGAATAACCGCCAGCTTCAGAAGGTCTTGCTTCTAAAACATTGACTGAATAGCCTAAGCTTTCTGCATAACGCGTATACATTCTATATAAGTCTCCCGCAAAGATGTTTCCTTCATCTCCACCAGCAGCCCCTCTAATTTCAACAATCGCATCATGACTATCAGCCGGATCTTTTGGTATAAGAAGAATTTTCAAATCTTCAATTAATGATTCTAAAAGACTCCCATACTCTTCTTTTTCCATTTGGGCCAATTCTTTTAATTCCGGTTCATCTGCTAACTCAATCATCTCTAAAGCTTGATTATAGATTTCTTCCGTTTCAATATATTTCTCATAAACTTCTAACGTTTTTTCATAAGAAGACTTCTCTTTACCAAGACGTGACATCAATTTTCTATCACTTAAAACAGCTTGATCCATCATTTCCTGATTAATCTCAGCATCTCGCTTTTTAATTGCTTCTAATCTTTCTCGCATCGACATTTCCATCATTATGATCACCCCTTATGATCGATTCCTGGTTTATCTTTAACAATGTGATGATGCCTACAACGCGCCTCATACGCTTCACTTGCTCCAACTAAAATAACTGGATCATAGTAAGATGCAGGTTCATCATTTACCAAGCGTTGTGTTCTCGTTGCTGGAGAACCACAAACGGTACATACGGCCGTTAACTTCGTCACAAATTCGGCATGAGTTAGAAGTGTAGGTATTACCCCGAATGGTTCGCCTCTAAAATCCATGTCTAAACCGGCTACCATAACTCTTTTACCAATTTTAGCTAGATAATCACAAACATGAATGATTTCATTGTCAAAGAATTGTATTTCATCAATCGCAATAACATCAACTGAATCATCGATATAATCCAATATCTCTCTGCCTTTTTCAATGGCATAACTTTTAACTTTACTTCCTGCATGCGACACAACAAACTCTTCTTCATATCGATTATCAATGGCTGGTTTAAAGACTAGAACTTTCTTCTTCGCAAACTGCAAAGTATTAATTCTTCTAATTAACTCTTCCGTTTTTCCGGCAAACATACATCCGGTAATTACCTCTAAATAACCTGGATTATACTGATGATACATCATGACACACACCTCACTGAATATATTTTATACTAAAATCGCAAAAAAAATAAGGGATTAACCCTCATTTTTCATGCCGTATCTTCTATTAAATCTTTCAATACGTCCCGCTGCTTGAGCAGAGCGTTGTTTTCCAGTATAGAATGGATGGCAATTTGAGCATGTATCAACACGAATCGCTGATTCAGTTGATCCTACTTCAAACTCAGTACCACATGAACTACATGTAACTTTT
>JASLJD010000136.1 GCA_030152625.1 Erysipelothrix sp. | reverse complement strand
CTCTTCAAAAGGCCCTTTTTCTGAATAGAAAATTAAGATGAGATCTTCTTGATGTTTTTCAAGATCTTCAAGACTTAAAAGCTCATCGTTTAAAAGCTTCGCTGAATAGGCAATCATTGCTTGATAACCCTGCGCATTTTTAGCTAAAACAAGGGAGTCATGACTTTCATCTCCCATTTTAAAACTGATTTCTAAACCATAGATAGGATGAATGCCCTCACGCTTACAAGCACGTTCAAAACTTTGAGCTCCATGCAAGCGATGACGGTCCACCAATGCGACTGAGCGAATGTTTTTCTCTTTCGCTGTTTTCGCAATTTCTTCTGGACTCATCAACGCCGATAACAAAGAATAATACGAACGTACCGACAAATGTGCCATGAACTCACCCCTTCACCTACCTATTATACAACAAAAGACACCGTTATGATAACGATGTCTCTGCTAGTTCTTCAATTAAACTTTCAACGGCTTCTTCATTGAGGCCTCGAACACCACAAGCAAGGCGATGACCGCCACCATTATAGCGTTGGGCAATTTCATTAACGGTAATGTTTCTTGAGCGAATTGAGCCCATAAACTCCCCGTTTTCTTCCTCGATAATCATGAGCCAAATCTCAACTTCTTTGATATCCGCCATGATCGAAATGAATATCTTCGCTTCACGTTCTTTCAAAGATAGTTCTTGAAGATCTTCTTGGCTTAAATAAATATAAGCTAAGCGATCTTTCCATACAACCTTTTGCGAAAGTTCGCGTCTCAACTCAAAGAAGCGACGAGAACGCGTGAAAAGTTGTTGGTTTAATTTAGTAATGTTCGCTCCACAATCCATCAAAAATGCAGCTGTTCGCAAGGTTTTGGAGGAAGTGGTTTCGATTGAAAATCGAATTGTATCCGTTAAAATACCCGCTAGAAGCATCTCCGCAATATCTGCATCAAAGGAGTATTCATCAATAGATTGAAGAAGATCGGCAACAATTTCAGCACAGCTCCCTCTTGTTGAATCAACAATTCTTAAATCACCGTAGTTGTCGACAACCGGATGGTGATCGATTTTAATGATTTTATCTGCTTGTTCAAAGCGTTCATCATCAATGCGTTCACGATTGGCTGTATCTAAAACAATCGCTAAGAACTTACCTAATTCTTCATCGCTTACTTGATCCATTTTCTCGAAAAGATCGAAACTGTGATCATCTGAGCCAAGCATATAAATCTTTTTCTCAGGATAACGTTTACGAAGCCAACGGGTCAAACCTTGTTGCGAACCCAGGGCATCGCCATCTGGAAATTGATGGCGGAAAACAGCGATTGTGTCGTATGCTTCGACCATTTCAATAAATTTATTTCGTTTCATTATGGATCCGATACGCATCCTCAGCGATCACGAGTTCTTCATTCGTTGGAACAACCCAAACTTCAACTTCTGAATCATCGGTACTGATGCGTCTCTCTTCTCCTTTCACTTCTTCATTAAGCTCTTTATCATATTTGACTTGTAAGCCTTCTTCAAGTGCATCTAAAATCGCAGCGCGAGTTCCTGAATCATTTTCACCTAAACCAGCTGTGAAAACTAAGGCATCAAGACGACCCAACTGCATTTTGTAGGCACCAACATATTCAAGGACTTTTTGCGCATACATTTTACGTGTTAAAATCGCTCTTTCATGGCCTTCTTTAATGGCGGCTTCTATATCGCGGGCATCACTTGAAAGACCGCTGATACCAGCCATTCCGGATTCTTTGTTAAAGGCATTGAGAACTTCTTCTGCTGTCATATCAAGTTTACGCATGACATAGGTCACAACAGCTGGATCAATATCTCCAGTACGGGTTCCCATCATCACACCGGCAAGTGGGGTAAAGCCCATGGAGGTGTTCACACAAACGCCACCCTCAACAGCACTCAGAGAAGCCCCATTACCAAGATGCAAGGTGATTACATTCAAATCTTCGATGTCCTTATCCATCAATTCAGCTGCACGTTTTGAAACATATTCATGTGAAATACCGTGTGCTCCATAGCGACGAACTTGAAGATCTTCATAATAATTATATGGGACAGCATACATATAAACCTCTTCTGGCATCGTTTGATGGAACGCCGTATCAAATACAAATACGTGAGTTGCTTCAGGTAAAGCTTCCTTAAAAGCACGATAACCGATCAAATTGGCTGGATTATGAAGTGGTGCTAAATCGGCAAGTTCTTCAACTTTCGCAACCGATTCTTCATCGCAAACCACACTGACATCGAAATACTCTCCACCATGAACAACACGATGACCTGCAGCAACAATCTCATTAAGATCTTCTAAAACATGGTGTTTGATAAGACCTTCTAAAACAAGCTCAACAGCTACGTGATGGTCTGGAATATCCAAGACATTCTCAAATTTTTCACCGTTGAATTTCAAAGTGAAAATTCCATTTTCCAAGCCAATACGCTCAACTTGACCACTGGCCAACAGCTCAGCCTCTGGCATTTCCAATAACTGATATTTTAATGAACTACTTCCTGCATTAACTGCTAATACTTTAGACATATTTTCCTCCCTTTAAAAATTTCTCAATCATTTGATCGACGCGCTGATCATCTAATGAAGATAAATCTTCAATGAAAACGTCGAGTTTTTGAAGAAAAGCTAATTTTTCTTCGTATTCTTCAAGCGAGCTCAGGGCCCGCTGTAATGTATCGTATACCCCACTGCGGCTAATTTCAAGGATATCAGCAATTTCTTGATAAGAGTAATCTTCTTGATAATAATATCGAAAGATTTCTTGCTGCCTTTTTGTGAGCAGTGGTGCATAGATATCAAATAAACGATTCAAGTAAACCGTTTTCTCTGCTAAATTCATTCTTCACCATGAGCAATCCGATAGACAAAGGCCTCAATGTCAAATGGGCGTAAATCTTCCATGCCCTCACCTAAACCTACATCACTCACTTTAATACCCAATTCATCATTAATACTAAAGATAACGCCACCTCTTGGTGAGCCATCGAGCTTGGTTACAATCAATGAGTCGACATCCACGATGTCAAGAAAAGCCTTCGCTTGCATCAAGCCATTTTGACCGGTATTACCATCGATGACAAGATAAGTATGATCGATTTGATCGACTTCCCGTTCTAATACACGGCGCATCTTATCCAATTCCTGCATTAAATGACTTTTATTCTGTAGGCGACCTGCACTATCACAAATCATAATATCAAATTCATGCTCTTTTGCATAGCGAGCGGCATCGACATAAACAGATGCTGGATCTTGCATCGGCTCTCCACCGATAAAATCAACCCCAAGCTCGTTGGCCCACAGCCCCAATTGAGAGCTCCCTGCAGCACGGAAAGTATCGCCACCTACCAGTAAAACTTTTTTACCTTCTTCTTTGTATCGATAAGCTAGTTTGGCTGCAGTGGTGGTCTTTCCTGAACCATTCACACCCACAATCATCATGACATTCAAACGGCCTTCGACAAAATCATAAGGTTCAGCATTTTCTCCATAATGTTCTAAAAGAACTCGTGCAAAGGTTTCATAGGCTTCGATTTCATTCATTGAGCCTTTAAGTTCTTTACGCATTTTTTTAATAATTTTTTCGGATGTTTTTAAAGAAATATCTGCTTGCAGTAAGATGGCGAGCAAGTGATCATACCAAGCATCATCAAACTTAGCAGTCCCTGTAAACAGAGCTTTCAGCTTATCACCAAAACTGGCCTTACTTGCATCCAAGCCAGTTGTATAAAGTTCTTTATCTTCTTTTTTTTGAAACTTCTTTTTCAAACCCTCAAAAAAACTCATTTTATTCCTCCCTTAAATTGATTGCTTCTTCCAGTTCAACTTTCAACATTGTGGAAACACCTTGACTTGGCATGGTTACACCATAAAGCACATCGCTTCGTTCCATGGTTCCAGGTCGGTGTGTGATAATAATAAATTGTGTCTTATCACTTAAACTTTGGACATAATCCGCAAAACGTTCCACATTCGCCTGATCAAGTGCTGCCTCAACCTCATCAAAGACACAAAGTGGAACATGACGTGCTTTGATAATTGAAAACAAGACCGATATCGCAATCAATGACTTCTCTCCACCTGAGAAAAGTCGAATGTTTTGAACAGATTTCCCAGGTGGTTGGACATCAATATCGACCCCACTGTTTAAAAGATCATCGGGATCTTCTAAAACCAACTGGGCTTCCCCACCGCCGAAAAGAGCAGCAAAGACTTCATCCAATTCTTCATTGACTCGATGGAACATATCTTCAAATTTCACAACCATAATTTCATCTAAATCATCAATGAAAGAAAGCAGTTTCTCTCGACTTTCATACAAGTCTTGGAGTTGTTCTGTTAAGAAGTCATAACGTTTCTTTGTTTCTGCATACTCTTCGGGAGCGGCTAAATTCACATTGCCAAGTTTTTGAATGCTTCGTTTTAAGCTTTGAATCTTTTCTCGATCAATTTCTAAATTTTCATCAAAGATATTTTCAAAGGCATAGTCGTAAGTCATTTGGTATTCACTGGACAAGCGATTTAAAGCATTGGCTTCATCACTTTTAATCCGTTCCAACTTGAGTTTTATTGACTGGACTTTATTTTCTTCTTGACGCAAGTCATGGCGAAGTGCACGCAATGCCTCCTCATCTTCTTTTACTCGCTTGGATAAATCAACCCTTCTTTCACGATCCATGGAAAGGCTGGTCGTTAATTCTTCCCTCTCAAGTTTTTTCTGCGATATTTCATGACTTCGCTTAAGGTACGTAGACTCCAGATCATTGCTCTGATTTCCCTTAGCATCCAAGGCATCCAGCTGACTGGATACTTCTTGTAATTCACTTTGTTTCAAAGACAGAAGCGGTTGCATCTTCGCTAAATGAAGGCGCAACTCCATGAGTTTTCGCTCATATGTCTGTTCTTCTTTCCTTAACTGCATCGACTGGTCATAATAGGATGCTTTTTCATATTGAAGCATTTTTAATTGCTTTTTAGCTTCTTCATAGTCTTTCTCAAGGCCTAAAATCGATGGACCTTGATTTTTACGATATCCACCGCTTAAAAAACCACCTCGATGGAGAACATCTCCATCCAAAGTAACAATTTGATAACGATTTTGCAGTTTTCGAGATAGGCGGTTGGCCGCATCAATATCTTTACTGATAAGCACATTCCCTAAAACATTTTCAATCAAAACTTTGTATTGCTCATCATAATCCAATAAATCACTGGCAAGCCCTAGAAAACCCTCATCATTTTCCGCGATCATCAAAGCATCCGAATGGACATTACGAGAAAAAACACGATTAAGGGGAATAAAAGTAGCACGACCTGCGCGGTTTTTCTTGAGGAAGTTAATCGCTTCAACAGCGGCTTCATCATTTTCCGTTACAATATTCATCATCCGTCCGCCCAAACTTGTTTGAATTGCTTGTTCAAAGCCATCATGGGGTGAAATCAACTTTGCTAAAACATCATGCACACCCCACAAATGATCCTTGTGTTCCATGATTGTTTGCACGGCTGTGTTGCGATCATAAGGCCTTTGAATTTGGTGTTCCATAAAATCGACTTCTTTTTGTAAGCGACGGATAGTACTTTCTAAACTTTGTTCTTTATCTAAAGCCCTTTGTTTCTTTAGCAAAAATTCTTTTTGTTCTTGAAGAAGAAATTCGATTTCTGCTTCGAGATCTTGATAACGTTTTTGGCGATCTTTAAGTTCAATTTCAATCGCTTGTTTACTCTCCTGTAAAGCAGCGATCTTTTCCTCATCGCTTCCTTGGGAGATGGAATATTTTTGTTTTTCATCTTCTTGAACTTGTTTCTTTTCAAGACTTGCAATTTCTTCAACAAGCGCCATTAAGCGACTTTGTTTTTGATTCACTGTTTGATCCAAATCAAACATTTCATCTCTAAGACTTTGTAAGCGATGATCCAAAACACCTTGTCGAGTTTCGTATGATGCTAAATCTGCTTCAAGAATAGTTAATGAATCACTTTCTTTTTTTATTTCTCTTTGCGCTCGATCGAGATCTGAAACTAAGGCACTGATTTCCAGTTTCTCCAGCTCCTCACGATAAGCTTGGTATTTTTCAGCCTTCTTTGCTGCTTTTTCTAAGCGACGTGTTTGTTTTTCAATTTCATCAACGATGTCTTGCATGCGCTCGATGTTCTCTTTAGTTCGATCGAGTTTTCGAATCGACTCCATTTTTCTTTGTTTATAACGTGCTACACCGGCTGCTTCTTCGAAAACCAAACGGCGTTCATCTGGCTTTGCTTCCGCAAAATGACTGATGGTTCCTTGCGATATAATCGATAAAGAATCACGACCTAAACCTGTATCTAAAACTAAATCATGCACATCGCGAAGACGGCATTTTGTTTTATTGATGAGATATTGCGATTCTCTTGTATCTCGATAGAGACGACGTGTAATCTCAACTTCTTCAAAATCACTGTTTAAAAT
The DNA here is from genome assembly GCA_030152625.1 of Erysipelothrix sp. Lineage (GTDB taxonomy): Bacteria > Bacillota_I > Bacilli_A > Erysipelotrichales > Erysipelotrichaceae > Erysipelothrix. Next base: position 1,747 of record JASLJD010000136.1, on the reverse strand, counting down.
CTTTTGACTGTTATCAAAAACAAGGGTTACTTCCGCAAGATTCACACTGCGGCGACTTTCCGAACCATTAAAAATAACATCGGTCATACTATCTCCACGCATGGATTTAACGGACTGCTCACCTAAAACCCAGCGAATAGCATCACTGATATTACTTTTACCACAACCATTCGGCCCTACGATGGCCGTTACATTGTGATCGAAATGAATAATTTCACGATCCGCAAAAGATTTAAAACCTTTCATTTCTATTCGTTTGAGGAACATAGCTCCCCTCCATTCCAAATATCTTATATATTATACATGATTTCAGCAATCTTTTAAATCATGTAACATGTCCTGTCTTGCAAGCTTTTTACAAAAAAGCTATAATGAAAACGGTTACAGGTTTGCCATTTACCATTCATTGTGATAAAGTGTGCCAGTAACAAAGGAGGACTTATGCGAAAACGTATTTTGGTATCATTGCTATCCCTGTTCGTTTTTGTTTCTGCTTTTATGGTACTGTATCGTCGTTTCGACAGCACAGCAGATGCTTTAGAACCACGGATAATTGACACCGTTGTAAAAGATCAAGTTGACATTCAAAACCTTAAAGAACATTTAGAAGATCATCAAGTCGATCATGTCTTATTTATCCATGATTATTCACAAGACGCTGAGTATGTCTATGAAAGTCTATTGACACCACTTGCTAATGAGCAAGATGAACAAGCACTTCCCGAGATTTTGGTTGTGAACATCCCTGAAGACACACAAATCAGTGTGACACGCCTTAATAAAATCTTAGGTGTAAAGCGTTATCCTGCTTTTGTTTATCTAAGTGTCGACCAAAAAGGGGCCTATGAAATCGTCTCAAGTCTTGAGTACGATTCAGAGAAACCCTTTACCGTCGATGAATTAAAAACATGGTTTTTTGAAAATGACTTATGGTCTGGACCTTACGGAGTTCGCAATTAGCGAACTCTTTTTTTTATGATTGCTTCACAGATACGAGCACTTTGCTCACTGGCAATCGGTAAATATTCTTCGAAGTCCATTGTATTTTTTTCATGAAGACTGATATCTGAGATCGATCGTAAAACAATCAAGGGCTTTTTCATCTGACGGGCCACAGCTGCAATCGCCGCTGATTCCATATCCACTGCTTGGGCATGAGGAAATCTTTTTAAAATCCCACGACTTTCTTTAGGAGTGACAAATTGATCGCCAGCAAGCAAGAGACCATGGTGGTAAGCGATGCCCATCGACTCCAAAATGGAAATCGCCTGCTTAGCTAATGTTTCGGATGTTTTGAAAATAAAGCGATCATCATCGTAAGTATTCTCACCAATATCAAAATCATGATAAAGCAAGGTTTCAGAAACAATCACATCAGCAATAGCTTGCTCTTTTTGAAGACCCCCTGCTGAACCAATATTAATAAGGTAATCCGGATCGAGATAATCAATCATCAAACTACTGGTCATGGCCGCATTAACCTTACCAATGCCACTTTTCGCAAGAAACACTTGATGGCCTTCAAGAGAACCACTGAAATATTGAATACCGTAATGATCTTTTTCTTTTGGATCCTCAAGACGCAAACCTAAGGCTGAAACTTCTTCATCCATTGCGGCAATCACAAGGACACTATCTTTTTGCATAATACATCACCTTTTCTCCTTCCTTCGCAATCCCTTCTTTTTCAAAATCGGTCCATACATAAACCTCATAGCCTTCTTTTTCTAAAAGTTCAATTAAAAAT
>JASLJD010000019.1 GCA_030152625.1 Erysipelothrix sp. | reverse complement strand
TGGCATCTAATGTTTCGGCAATTAAACAACGAATCCGCTCAATTCAGTCGACACAAAAAATAACTCAGGCAATGAAGCTTGTGTCTTTAAGTAAATTACAAACTTATCGAAAAGACATGCTTGAATTTGAGCCTTATTATGCGGCTGTGTCGGATGTGGCGGAGCGTTTTCTTCCTTTTGAAGAGGCCGAAAATGATTTGCCACGAATGTATCTTTTATTCATGCCAGATTTAGGTTTATGTTCTGCTTATACACAAGGGATGATGCGTGAAATTGCATCCGTATTGGAAGAAAATGATCGCGTCTTATCGTTTGGAACACAAGGCTATGAACAGATGAAAAGAAAAGGTATTCCAATCATCAACGAAATGGTCTCCAGTGAACGGATGCATTTGAGTGATGTTATTAAAAACATCGAAACATATATGGAAGACTATGCCATTGTTGCGATTGTACCAGAGTATGAATCTTTAGATTTGAGTTTTAATTACTATCGATTAAAAACAAAAGTCGGCGAAGCAAAAGATGATGTGATTTATGATCCGAGTTTTGAGGAAACATCGCGCATGCTTTTAAGACAATCATTGAACAGTTTAGTACGTCACAGCTTTCTTGTTTCCAAGGTCAGTGAACATACGACACGTCGTATTGCAATGGAAAAAGCAACTGACAGTGCGCAGGAAATGATCGATGACTTACAACTTAAATTTAATAAAGCACGCCAAGAGGCGATTACACAAGAAATTGCAGAAATTGTTTCAGGAATGGAGGTTTTATAGTATGAAGGGAAAAATCGTACAAGTCGTTGGTCCCGTGGTGGATGTTCGCTTTGAAAAAGACGCCATGCCTGAACTTTACAACGCTTTAAAGGTTCAACATGAGGACATCGATTTAACGCTCGAAGTTTCTCAACACATTGGAAATGACATCGCACGTTGTATCGCAATGGGACCAACAGATGGTCTTGCACGCGATTTAGATGTAATTGATACCGGTGGAGCGATCAAAGTTCCAGTCGGAGAGCCTATTCTCGGTCGTATGTTTAATGTTTTAGGAGAACCGATTGATGAAAAAGAATTCAGCACGGAAGGTGTTGAAATGAAAGAAATTCATCGAGAAGCTCCGAAATTTAAGGATCAACAAACCACATCAAAAGTTTTAGAAACAGGGATTAAGGTGATTGACCTTCTTTGCCCTTATCCACAAGGTGGAAAAATTGGACTTTTTGGTGGAGCAGGTGTCGGTAAGACCGTCTTGATGCAGGAATTGATTCATAACATTGCAACAGAACACGAAGGTTTATCGGTTGTTGCGGGTGTTGGAGAGCGTACACGAGAAGGTAATGACTTATACCATGAGATGAAAGATGCCGGTGTTCTTGACAACACGGTCTTAATTTATGGTCAAATGAATGAGTCGCCAGGAGCTCGGATGCGTGTTGCTTTATCGGGACTTACGATGGCTGAGCATTTCCGTGATACAAATAAACAAGATGTTCTTTTATTTATTGACAATATTTTCCGCTTTACGCAAGCAGGTTCAGAGGTATCGGCTTTATTAGGCCGTATGCCATCGGCCGTCGGTTATCAGCCAACGCTTGCAACGGAAATGGGACAGCTTCAAGAGCGTATTACATCGACAAAAGATGGATCCATCACATCGATCCAGGCAATCTATGTGCCAGCGGACGACTTAACTGACCCAGCGGCAGCGATTACCTTTACTCACCTTGATGCAAGAACCGTTTTAGATCGTAACATTGCAGCTTTAGGAATTTACCCTGCTGTCGATCCACTTGAATCAAGCAGTAATCTTCTAACAGAAGATATTGTGGGTGAAGAACATGTTCGGATTGCCAGTGAAGTACAAAGAATCTTACAAAGATATCGTGAACTTCAAGATATTATTGCGATCTTAGGAATGGATGAGTTGAGCGAAGAAGATAAGTTAACGGTTAATCGAGCAAGAAAAATCCGTAACTTCTTATCACAACCATTCTTTGTTGCGGAAACATTCTCGGGTATTCCAGGATCTTATGTTCCAATTGAGGATACCTTACGTAGTTTCAAAGCAATCTTAGATGGGGAAGTGGATCATTTGCCAGAACAAGCGTTCCTTTTTGCCTCAACGATTGAAGATGTTTATCGCAAAGCTGAAGAAGGGAAGTAATATCCATGTTTAAGTTGGATGTTATTACACCAAAGGGTATTTACTTACAAACGGAAGTTGATTCCATTACATTACCGAGTACTGATGGGCAAAGAACGGTGTTGCCAAATCACATGCCACTGGTCTTGCCGATTGATATTGGTATCATGTATCATAAAGTGAAGGATGAAAAAACAAATTTCTTCGTGTCTGAAGGTCTTTTTACCTTTGAAGATAATCAAGCGACTTTACTTGTGAATACAGTAGAACGAGAGGATGAAATAGATTTCAATCGAGCAGAGCGAGCACGCGAAAGAGCAGAAGAAAGAATGCAAAATTATCGCGATAAGATTGATGTCCATCGTGCAGAGATGGCCTTGAAACGTTCCTTGAATCGATTGAGACTTCGAAAATGACTAAGCATTTAAAAAAATTAACGATTCCTCAACAGATTGTTATGGGTTTTCTCACAACCGTCTTGCTGGGTGCATTGCTTTTGACTTTGCCCATTGCGGCAAAGTCACAGCAAGCAACCCCGTTTCTTGATGCTCTTTTCACTGCAACTTCAGCGGTCGCTGTTACGGGGCAAACTGTTGTGAATACAGCGGAACATTGGACGCTTTTTGGGAAAACAGTGATCATCACATTAATTGAGATTGGAGCCTTAGGCTTTATGTCGATTATTGTGATGATTTTTGTCTTTATGGGGAAAAAAATGACTTTGAAACAACGGCTTTTAGTTCAAGAAGCTGTCAATCTTGACAACCTAAAAGATGCACAATTTCTAATTCGATATATTGTTAAATTATCTTTAAGCGTTCAGCTTTTGGGCGCTTTGTTGTTATCTTTTGATTTTATTCCGAGATTTGGGCTACGAAAAGGTCTATATTATTCCTTTTTTCACAGTATTTCGGCGTTTGCGAATGCGGGTTTTGATCTTTTTGGGGACAGTTTAATCGGATTTCAAGAAAATCCTTTGGTCATCTTGACGATCAGCTTCCTAATTATTTTTGGTGGCTTGGGCTTTCTAGTTTGGCGAGATCTGCTTGCTTATCCCAAACGAAAAAAACTGGCGATGCACACGCGATTGACCTTAATCACAACTTTTTCGATTTTATTGTTGAGCTTCATTCTGTTTAGCATCAGTGAAGCGAAGCATGGTACATTTGGACACTTGTCTCTACCCCATCGGATCTTAAATTATTTCTTTTTAGCGGTCACAGCGCGAACAGCGGGCTATGCAAACATTGATTATGTTCAAGTGTCACACATGGGGATTGCCTTAACACTTATTTTGATGTTTATCGGGGCTTCGTCTGGATCGACGGGTGGCGGTATTAAAGTGACGACTTTTGCCACCGTCATTCTTTTTATTCGATCGCGTTTTACGGGTGAGCAGGTTCGCTATCGACATCGAGCAATTCCCAAACAGAAAGTTGACAAATCTCTTTTAATTACCGTCTTTGGTCTTTTGGTCATTATAATGGGAACCTTTATACTCCTATTAACAGAAGAGATTCCCCAAGGATTTGGTTTAGAATATGTACTTGTCGAAGTTTTTTCTGTTTTTGGTACTGTGGGTCTAACAATGGGTTTAACAAGCCATATTACACAGATTGGGAAATTGGTCTTAATTCTTATTATGTTCACAGGACGTGTCGGTCTTTTAACATTCCTCATGTCCATGGGGGCAAGAATTGGTGAGAAACCAGAGATTGAATATCCAGAAGAAAATATTTTAATTGGTTAGGAGGAAAAAAGGATGAAAAGAACGGTTGCGGTCTTGGGTTTGGGTTTGTTTGGAACTTCGATAGCACGTACATTGGCGAAACATGGTCATGATGTGATTGCGATCGATCAAGATATGGAACGTGTGGAAGCAGTGAGTGATGTTGTTGATCATGCTGTCAAAGCAGACTTCAGCAAGTATGAACAGCTTGAGTCCCTGGATA